>JAYZAN010000026.1:0-4449 GCA_036339675.1 Nitrospinota bacterium | reverse complement strand
CCCAACTTTCCCCCGGTCTCCAGGCTCCCCAACGCCCATTGCAGAAACTGGACTCTCTCCGAACGCTTCAGATGGTGTAAAAATTTATTCGCCGAAACAAAACCGAATCGCCTTTCCGCCGGGGCTCCTTCGGGAAAATCCACCTCAAGAACCTCGATATTTCTCCTACCACAAAGATTCTTGAAATGAGTCAATCCGATTACGATAAACGGCATATTGTCTGTGAGCACCAGTTTAGAAGAAGATTCGGGCCAATCGTGGATCATGCTGAAACCCGTCAGCCCGGTGGCGACATCGCACAAGGGCCCGGGAGGATTTCCCGGTATCCCTTGAAGAGGGTCTTCCCATGGAAAATTCCTCGTCTGGAAAAGATAATAGCTGTAACTTTCAGCCAGCAACCGAACGACATCTGGGTCGTTGACCCATTCAGGAGAATCTTTCAACATGCGTCCAAAATCTAAAAACACATGGCCCATCTGCTTATTGATGGTTTGTAACTCCTCTGCCGACCTTTCCAGATCTTTTTTGAGGTTGATATTAATATGGTCAAAATTCAAATACACAGCGGGTCGTTCATGCTGGACATAAATCATGTCCGCAAGGTCGATCATGATTTCCGGATAAACGGATCGAAGCATCTGGTTAAAACATTCCTGGTGCCTCTTTCCCTCCGGGGTATCCGGAAATCCCAGCTTCCCATTCAGATGTTCAAACAAGGAACGGACCCGCCCGGCTATTTCAGGAGAAGATGAATCCTCAAGGCCCAGAAACGTCTTCCCCTGATCTGTCACCAGGGAAAGTCTGTCTGAATCTTCACAAAAAACCGGAGCATTCAGATCATTCATATTATTTCCAAACGGGTTGACAGCAAAAAAGAATCACTCCAACGTCAAGCTCTCACCATCCAGAACGATTCTTTTCATCGTATCCATCATGGCCAATTCCAGGCGGCCCGGCCTAATATATAGAAGGTCAATAACAAGCAGGACAAAAGATAGGGAACCGCAACAAAGGTATCCCCTGAAATCAAAGAATATAGAGTAAAAGCTGATCGTGCCCCATAAATCACCGCAAGGATTTGAACTAGTAATTTTTTGCCCCGGTAAATCAGGATCGTGAGAATCACAATCATAAGAACAAAAGAAGTGATATATAATACTGTCGACATCCGAAAATTGAACGGGGGCAGAAAAATTATCGCAATCAACAAATAGAGGACGCTCAACCCCATGAACCCGTAGCCCGCTTGGCGGAATTTTTTCGAAGGAGTTACAGGCTCCAATTGGCCAACATCTAAATCCTGATCCATAGGGCGATTCCCCCCGGCCTGTTCGCAGATAATCCCGTGCTACTTTTCCAACCCATTAACGAATTCCCAACCGCAGGCCAAAAAATGGGGCCCAGCTTGAAGTTTTTAACAGGGTATGGTAGCTTCGGGAACTTTTAACAAATCGGATTACGGACAACGCTTCCTGTCAATTCTCATTCCTTTGATCCGAATTGAAAGAGTCAACCCATTTAAAACAAGCAAATGGTTTCCGCCCAAGAACAGCTTAGAATAATCCGCAGAGGCGCTGTTGAAATTATTGACGAAAAGGAATTTTCCGGTTTATTGGAAAAATCCATTAAAGCAGGCAAGTCATTAAGAGTCAAGGCGGGCTTCGATCCAACTGCTCCGGACCTCCATTTGGGGCATACCGTTCTTCTTCAGAAAATGAAGCAATTTCAGGATTTCGGGCATGAGATCATTTTTCTGGTGGGAGATTTCACGGGGATGATCGGAGATCCCACCGGACGTTCTGAAACACGAAAAAGTTTAACCGGGGAAGAAGTCAAGGAAAACGCCCTGACCTATCTTCAACAAGTGTTTAAAATCCTGGATGAGAAAAAAACCGTAGTCAAATATAACAGCGAATGGATGAGCCGGTTCACCTCTACGGATATGATCAATCTCGCCGCCCGATATACCGTCGCCAGAATGCTCGAACGCGACGACTTCCAAAAACGCTTATCCAAAAATCTTCCCGTATCCATTCATGAACTGATTTATCCTCTCATCCAGGGGTACGATTCGGTGGCTTTGAAAGCGGACGTGGAACTCGGTGGGACGGATCAAAAGTTCAACCTGCTGGTGGGCCGGGACCTGCAGCGCGCCTACGGGATGGCTCCCCAGACCGTTCTCACCATGCCATTGCTGGAGGGCACCGACGGGGTTCAGAAAATGAGCAAGAGCCTGGGCAACAGCATCGGCGTCTTCGATCCTCCCGGGGAGATGTACGGCAAAATCATGTCCGTCTCCGATGACCTGATGTGGCGTTTCTATAAACTGTTGAGCGACACTGAAGAAAAGGAACTGGAAAAAATAAAAACCGAGGCCGCTTCAGGCGCCGTCAACCCCAAGGAAATAAAAATGCGGCTCGCGAAAGAACTCGTCGCCCGGTACCACTCCACAGAATCGTCTCAAAAGGCGGAGCAGGAATTCGAAAGCGTTTTCAAAAATAAAAACCTTCCGGAAGATATCCCAACGAAGAAAACCTGGGGATCGGAGTCGAGGTGGATTTGCAAAGTCCTTACGGAAAATTCTCTTACGGAAAGCACCTCGGTAGCAAGAAGGCTTATTGAGCAGGGGGCGGTGTTCATCAATGGCGAAAGACAACGTAACGCTCGGCGTGATTTACAAGGCAATCAGGAATACCTGATAAAAGTAGGAAAGAAAAGGTTCCTGAAAATCACCGCACAATGACGTCAGCGTTTGTAACGGACATGCTGGCCCTGGAACCAGAATTCCCCGTAACTTTTCATCACGACCAAGGTGGCGGTGTTTTCCGTGGTGGAAAGTACCTGAAGTTCCCCAATGACCTCAGGAACCAGGGGGGTTTTGGTGGTGTTCAACTCATACCATTTACGGATTTCTTTCTGCGGAATGACATAAGCCTCGAACCAATCTCCGGGGGCGACGTCGTCCGCAGATCCCTTATCGATGTAAACAAACTGGCCCATCCCCGTTAAATCGCCATCCCTTTGGTTGCTGATGATGTAACCCTCAATATTTTTGTGGGTCCTGTTATTGGCGGGCATCTCCGGCGCCGGCATTTCCTGGAAGGGGACCAGAAGGTCGCCCACCTTAATGACATCAAAAGATTCTATAACCTTGACCTTGGAAACCTCCCCCGTCAACTCGAGAACCTCGACTACACCGACATTTTTTACCAATGGACCCTGGGGGGTTCCTCTGTGAATAAAAATCCGTTCGCGTTTAAACCCCGCTTTATGACTCATTTCGGGAAGGTAGGAAATCTTCTCCTCGGTTTCCACCGGATGGCGAATCTCGCGCACGACCGACAACACTGTGAACCGGTCTCCCACTTCCACACCGTCCTGAGATCCTATATCAATGTAAGAGATCTCCCCGGCGGCAATATTATCCTTCACATCTTCGTAGTGTTTGATGATTGTGCCGATGGAGTTCTCGACAGCATGGATAAACCCGGCTTTCCTTATCAATTCGGGGGTCACTTTCAGACTAAGGCCTTTGGGAATGATCGGGGAGCCTATCTTTCCCTGTTCAGAATCAATGATTTCCATTTCAGGCGTGATCGCCGCAACGTCATTTTTGAGAGAGACGTTCAAATCCTTGCCCCAGACCGTACCGGGAAAAGATTGAATCAACATAACGGCAAAAATCGCCGATAAACCAAATTTAATCAACTTCGCAAAATTCGATGCGACGATTGCAGGAACGGAATCCCCGCACGAGCCCCAACAATGAAGTGAACCCATGATACCCCAAAAAAATAGTTTTACTTATTGAATTATAATATGTTACACCAAAAACGGAGGATTTTGAACCCCTTTTAAAAAAAACCGGATAATTCTGCCTGGTGAAGGCCCGAGAACAAGGTTATGACTAGTTAAAGTCATCGAAAACAGGTTAAACTCCAGTCCTGACAAAGAGTGACCCGGTTTTGAAACGTTCCCGAATTTCCACCAGTAAATTTCGGGAAATTTTAAAGTATTTTTCACTGGATATTGAGGCCACCAAGATCGCACCATTAACCCGTTTAAATCGTCATACGGTTAACAAATAGTTGCTCCTTATCTGAGAAAGAATTGCTGAAGAATGTGCGATCGAATCTCCTTTATCCGGTGAAGTCGAAGTGGACGAAAGTTTTTTCGGAGCCCGACGAGTCAAAGGAAAAAGAGGCCGTGGGGCCGGAGGAAAAACCATCGTTTTCGGATTGCTCAAACGCAACGGCAAAGTCTACACAAAAATAGTTCCTAACTGCTCCAGAGCCATACTACAAGCGGTGATCCGGGGTAATGACTTTTAAAAATCATCAAAAAACGGCTTCTTAACGATTCATGAACCTTGTTTTTTCTGTTATTTGATTATATTCCATTAAGAAACTTATCTTTAAAGGGAACTATCCTGTTTGTCCTGTTAATCCT
>JAYZAN010000025.1:0-15749 GCA_036339675.1 Nitrospinota bacterium | reverse complement strand
GTGGCGACCCATTCCGTTTTTCCGTCTTCAATTTCATCCAGCTGTGTTTCCATTTTAGCGGTGAATTCCGTTGTCATAATATCAGGGAAATGTTCCACCAGCATATCTGAGATCAAAATTCCCAATTCGGAAGGTTGCAGACGACGGTCCTGGTTTCTTACATAGTCCCTGTCCTTGATAACACTGATGATGGACGCATAGGTACTCGGTCTTCCAACCCCCTGCTCCTCCAACGATTTGACCAGCATGGCCTCGGTAAACCTGGGAGGGGGTTGTGTGAAGTGCTGCTCCGGTTTGATCTCGAGCAATTTCAAAGTCTCGCCTTTTTCCAATGGCGGCAGTATCCTGTCGTCACCCTTCGGTTTTTCATTGGACTCTTCATCCGCGCTTTCAACATAAACCTTCATGAATCCCGGAAAATTCAGAATGGAACCGTTGCTTCGAAACAGGTATTTCCCGCCGCGAATATCGAATTGGGTCGTATCCAGAACAGCCGGTACCATTTGACAGGATAAGAAACGCGACCATATCAATTCGTATAATTTATACGTATCCTTATCAAGATGTTCCTTTATGGTTTTTGGATCGAGAGAAACCTCGGTGGGCCGAATCGCTTCATGGGCTTCCTGTGCCGATTTTTTACTTTTATAAACATTCGGGGACTCGGGAACATAATTCTCCCCATAACGGGATTTTATGAATTCCCGGACAGAAACCAGAGCCTCATCGGCGATCCGTGTTGAATCCGTACGCATATAAGTGATCAGGCCCACGGTGCCCTCTTTCCCGATACTGATTCCTTCATAGAGCCTTTGTGCCAGCATCATCGTTTTTTTCGGAGAGAAATTGAGTTTTCGCGATGCTTCCTGCTGAAGCGTGCTGGTGATAAAGGGAGCGCTGGGATTTCGCTTGCGTTTCTTCTTGATAACGTTTTCCAAAACCAGGGAAGCCGAATCCAGATCCCGGACGATACGGTCTGCCTGTTCCTGATTTTCTAGTTTCTGTTTTTTATCATCGACCTTAAACAGCTTCGCTTCAAATATAGGTGGAGTCTTTCCTTCCAGGTTCAGAGTGATCGACCAGTACTCCTCGCTTTTGAATTCCTGAATTTCCCGCTCCCTGTCGCAGACGATCCTGAGCGCCACGGACTGCACTCTCCCGGCGCTGAGCCCCCGGTGAACTTTCTTCCATAAGATAGGGCTGATTTTATACCCGACCAACCGGTCCAGGATGCGCCGTGCCTGTTGGGCATTCACCTTGTTAACGTTTAGCTCGGTCGGATGTTCGATGGCCTCTTTAACCGCTTTTTTGGTGATCTCGTTGAACAGCACCCTGTACACCTTGCCCTTGTTGAATCGGGAAACCTCATTGCAGATATGGTTTGCGATGGCCTCCCCTTCCCGGTCCGGGTCAGGAGCCAAATAAATGTCCCTAGATTTTTTCGCCGCCGTTTTCAATTCACTCAATATCTTTCCCTTGCCACGGATGGTGATGTATTCCGGGGCGAAATCATTGTCCACGTCTACCCCCAGTTTCTTCTTGGGCAGATCTTTCAAATGGCCCACGGACGCCTTAACAATAAAATTCTTCCCCACGATCTTTTTCAGGGTTTGAACTTTAGTCGGAGACTCTACGATCAATAATGACTTTTCCGAAGACTTTGCCATAATTCCTCAAATAAAAATTTTAATTTCAGCCGGTCGTTGAGACAACCATTTTCCCTTCCATCTGACGTACCAGACCGCATAACTCTAGTTGCATTAGTGTAGCGGAAACTTCCTCCGGTAACAATCTACTGTTTTCGATTAAACTGTCAATATATATTTCTTCAAACAATAAAAGGGAGTATGCACATTTTTCATTCTGCGATAAATTTTCTGGAACGGAATTCTTTTTGCTGCCTGCCAGTAATGATTTTGCAGTGGGTGCAATTCTTCAACAATCGCTTCTATGACATCCACTAATTTTGCCCCCATCTTGGTTAATCGGTTAGTTTCCCGGCTAGTTGAGGAAAAAATGCTGTCCGGAACAGCAAAAACATCCCGGCCCTGTTCCAGTGCGAAGTGCGCCGTGATCAAAGCCCCGCTTTTTCCCACGCCTCAACAATAAGGGTCCCATAAGACAACCCGCTTTGGATCATAAATGGACTTCAATAATTTCGGGTATTCCTCATTGTCCAGCGTTAATATCCTCAAACTCAGCTTTTCGGCCAACCGGAAATCTCTCTAGGTCCGTGTATCGACCTTGAAGTTTTTTATTTCACCGGCGATTTTTTCCACATTACCCTCCACCCCCATAAAATCCTGGACAGGGGCTTTAAAAATCGCTTCGGGCGATCCAAAGGAATTGACCAGCCGGTGAAAAGGGGTTTATCCAACCCCCAAGACCATATTCAGCGCTATCCAATGTTTCTCGGCTTCCATGGTTGAGAGACCCCCTCCGGAATTATTCTCTACCGGTATAATTCGGCCACGGACAGGTTAAAATTATAAATAGACTGATAATATCCCTTCAATACACGAGTGTATATGATTAAAGCTTCAAACAAATCTCCCGAGCTTCCTATCCCGAAATCATAGTAGGCGACCTCACCGACCAGCAATGCGCGGGTGATTTTCCGGGTTTTCTTCGCCAGGTTCATTTTATCCTGAGCCTCAACCGCTTTGATGAAGCCTTTTTCCAAAGATAATCTCTTTTCCGGGGTGATTTGCCTTTCGGCCTGATTCAGACTTTGGAAAAAATCCTCAAATCTTGCAAAAGAAAAATCAACCGCGGATGATTTTTTCTCTTTAAGTTCTATATTCTGATAAGGATTCCAACCAAGATAATTCCCCAAATATAACTTCGCAATTTTTAATTCGGTTTCCAACTCAAGAATATCGTTCAGGGTCCCTGAAAGTCCCAGTTTGAGCTTAGTGATGTCCGACTGCGAAATATCCGTTTCCCCTTGATCAAATTTTTTTTCCGATTTTTTTACAGCCGAATCAAAATGTCCCTTTACTTCACGGGAGATATCCAACTGGCCCGAGGCCGATTGAATTTGATAATAATATTTTTTCACATTGTAACGAATTTCACTCAACGGCAACTTAATATTGGGGTTTCTTTGTGCCATTGATACCGCCTGATCGAGAGACCCTATATTATGTGTTACGGCTAAAACCCCTGAATGGGCTCCAGCGATAAAAAAACCTACCAAGACCTGAATACAGAAAAAAAACCTGGCTGTCTTTGGGGGAGAGTGATGTAAATAGCTTCTATTTTTCATTTCAAAAAAATCCGGATGGATTCCTGGGATAAAAAAACCGGGGTGGCAGAAACATAAGGAAAGAGCAAAAAAAAGGGCACTGAACTTGTTACAAAAGAGATCTTGATGGCAACCAAGATAAAAGCAAAACTAACTTGCAGGCCTCTTTTCTAATAAATGCCCCAAAAATAAGGGCCAAGTTCAGTACCCAAGGAATGACCGAATTTAGCATAGGCCCTTTCCACTGTCAATATTATTTTAGAGAATACAGGTTCAGGCGCAGCAAAAAAATTTATTTTAAACCATTATAAAACAAATAGTTATAAAATCAACATCAAATTTTGCAATAATTTAGAGCAAAATAAAAATGAGTTTTGACGTTATCACAACAAATAATATACCAACAAAATTATTAAAAAATGACCATTTTTTATAAAAATTTAAAAAATTCATACAATTTTAATAGGAATTGGAATAAATGTAATCAGGAATATAAAAATTGACCATAGACCCAGTTTTTTGTGTTTTTTTTCCGGAAGAATATCGGGATCTCCTAACTCAACGGGTTTCAAGCGGGTCATGACAACCAGAAGAATGGCCCAGGGTAGCCAATAGGGCCAAAAATAAACCAGTAGAAATAGGAAAATTAAAAATACCTTCGACCAGATTCTATATCCGTTTTTTCCATACAAAGCGTACATGATGTGCCCCCCATCTAATTGTCCGACAGGAAAGAGGTTCAAGGCCGTCACGAACAGTCCCACCCAAGCGGCAAAGGCTATAGGATGAAGTTGAATGTTAATTTCCTGGGACAGGGGCGTGACACCCAGAATGAACTTGGACAGAACGGTCAGGATGATCGAACTTCCAAAAGCGATTCCCGGTGTACCGGTGGCTTCAGAAGTGCTAGAGAGAAACAAACCCACTACAAGCATTGGAACGGCGACCATAAATCCTGCGATTGGACCGCTGGCCCCGATTTCCATTAAAACCCTCCGGTTGGGGATAGGGTCCCGGATTATGATCATCGCGCCGAACGTTCCGAAAATAAACCAACTCGGTGGGGCAGGTATAAAATAAGGAAGTGTGGCCCTCACATTATTCTTACGGCTGGCCCAGTAATGGCCGAATTCATGCGCGCCCAATATCAAAAACAGGCAGACCGAATAGTACAGGCCGCCCGCCAGAAAAGTGGTGAACAGGGTCAGGGATATAAGAAGAAAAAACGGCCAGTTTCTGGGGCCGGAACCAGTCAGTTCCTCTTTGAAGTGGGAATCTACATCGAAACCGGGAGAGGAACCTGTTTCAGAAAAGGAATCGTCCCGATCCCCATTGTTAAAATCCATTGCTCCCGGCTCCCTGGAAAGAAAACTATTTCTCTAAAGGAAAAGGAATATGAGTAAACGCTTTGCCGTTTTTTCCCGTGTAGTCGGCGACGATTTGTCCGTTTCCGATCAGCCTGTATTTATAGATCACCAGCCCGTCGAGGCCGACGGGACCGCGGGCATGGGTCTTATTGGTGCTGATTCCAATCTCGGCACCTAATCCATAGCGGAAACCATCCGCAAACCGGGTAGACGCATTGCACATGACGCTGGCAGAGTCCACTTCATTCAAGAACAACCCCGCCCTCTCCTTGTTCTCAGTAATGATCGAATCCGTATGTCCAGAACCATGCGTATTGATAAAGTCGATCGCTTCCTGCTCACTGGAAACAATTTTTACGGAAAGTTTTAAATCCGTATATTCCGTATCCCAGTCTTCATTAACGGCTGGTTTCATACCAGAAACCACTTCGCGGGTTTTTCCGCAACCCAAAAGTTCCACCCCCCCGGCCTCGAACCTTTCAATCAGGACAGGCAATATCTGTCCGGCAATATCCTTGTGGATTAGCAACGTTTCTATAGCATTACAGGCTGCGGGATACTGGGTTTTGGAATCGAGTACGATTCGGACCGCTTTCTGAAAATCGGCTTCCCGGTCAATATAACAATGGCAGATACCCTCCGAGTGGCCCAGGACGGGGATCTTGGTGTTCTCCTGGATAAATTTGACGAACTCGTTACTGCCGCGTGGAACGATTAGGTTTATATTCGTGTCCTCTTCCAGCATCTCCGCCACTTCCAACCTGGTTTCAATAATCTGGATCGTCCCTTCCGGGATTTCAGGGATATTCCTGACGGCCTCCACGAGAAGAGAGACGATCGTCTTGTTGGAATTTTGCGCTTCCGTTCCCCCTTTAAGGATGACGGAATTGCCGGACTTCAAGCACAGCGAGGAAATCTGCGGAACCGCATCGGGTCGCGATTCAAAAATGGCTCCGATCACGCCGATCGGGCAACTCAAACGGTGCAGGACAAGCCCTTTATCAAGTTCCATAAGGCTCTGCTTCTGATTGACGGGATCCGCCAATTGCGCGACACTTCGAATTCCTTTGGCCATGCTCAGCACTTTATCCTCATTCAGTGCCAGGCGGGCTTTCAACGGACCGGAAATATTTTCCTTATCGGCAAATTCGAGGTCCTTCGCGTTGGCGTTCAAAACGACAGTGACATAGTTTTCCAGAGCCTCAGCCATTTGAATCAACGCCCTGTCTTTTACCTCCGTCGACAAATGCGCCAGTTTCAGCGAGGCCTGTTTTGCCAGGTATGCGATTTCTTTTACTGTCTTCACGGCCATATCCAAGTACCACCCCCAAAAAAAATATTATAACACCGCCCCGACAGGACCACTGGGTTTAAAATCTGGAGAACCAACCTATTGACTGGAAGAATAAATGGGATTTTTTATTTTGCTTAAATTTTCCGACTCCCTGATGGACCGCGCCCCTTCCTCGCCGATATTGTTTCCCCACAGTTCCAGATTAACCAAGTTGGGAAAAGCTTTCGATTTGGAAAATTCCACCGCCCCCTCTTCACCGATTTCATTCCACTGCAGATCCAGTTCCGAAAGGTCTTGCAAAACCGGGAATCGTGACAGGATCTGAATCCCCGTATTCCCCATCCGGTTTTTCTTCAAGTTCAGCCGTTGTAACTTTTTTAAGAACACGGCCTTCCCAATCCACCGGACCCCCTCAGGACCGATTTGATTATCATGAACCTCCAAATCGGTTAAGGCCGGAAGATGATGAGATTTCGAAAGATGCCGCATTCCCTCCCTCCCAAGATTATTTTTACCGACTTTCAGTTCCTTTAGATGTTTAAAGTAGACAGATTCCGCAATGGCCTTTATGCCTTCCTGGCCGATACCGTTGCCGGTAAGATCCAAAGACTCCAGGTTTGAAAGTTTTTCAGAGTGCGCGAGGGCTTCAACCCCCTCCGGACCGATGCTGCTTTCCCAGAGTTTAAGAACCCTTAGGTTTTTAAAATTTTCGGAACTTGCGAGTGCCCTGGCTCCCTCGGAGCCGATCCGGTTCTGATTTAAGTTAATGACCTCAAGGTTCTTCAAGTATTTCGATTCCGCCAAGGCAATGGCCCCTTCGTTTCCAATCTCGTGCGCTTTCAAATTTAAATGCTTTACCTTTCGTAAAAGCCTGGATTTCGCCAATTCCCGGATTCCCATGTCAGAAATAACCCCGCTGTTTCTTAGGTCCAATAGGGTCCCGTCCCCTTTAATATCCTTGAGGATCAAGGCATTAATGTCGAAGGCAAAGCCTTCCGTCCTTCCAAAAAACAGAACGAAAATCATCACCATGATTACAGAAAGATTTGCTAACAAAAATTTCATGCGGAAAAAAAGGGGGAATCCTGCTCTGAAAAACAATTATGGGAATTGATGAACCGTAATGCGGACTTCCAAACCGTCCTGCATCCAACCGATATTGCTGTGCCCGGCCAGGGTGGAAATTTTTCCCCGTGTGTCGATTTTCCGGATACGGTTATTATCCCTGTCGGAAAAATAAAGGTTCCCCTTGGAATCGAAAACCATTCGGAACGGGCTTTTTATTTGTGCGGCAATAGCCGGTAATTCGTCACCGTTGTAACCGGGAAGGGACGTTCCCGCGATGCGGGTTATGACTCCGTCGCGGTTTATCTTCCTTATATGAGAGGTGGTTTCTTCCGCGACAAACAGGCTCCCATCCGGTCCCAAGACAAGCCCTCCGGGTGACCGGATACCTGCCTTAATAGCAGACCCGCCGTCCCCCGAATCCGCAAAGGCCCCGCTGCCAGCAACCGTTGTGACCATTCCCGCAGGGTCCAGCTTTCTTATATTACTACTGCCCGAATCTGAGAAATAAACATTCCCCGCCTCATCCACGACCAGGCCGTTGGGATGGACCTCTTCCCCCAGGTTCTTAAAAAATTTTCCGTCAAAAATAGAATGAATAATGCCGTCGCCCCCTATTTTACGTATGCTTTTATTGATCGTATCTGAAAGATATACGTTTCCCTGCCGGTCTGTGGCGATATCGCTGATCGCGAAAAAAGACGCCTCCGTCGCCGGTCCACCATCGCCGCTGTTTCCCTGTCTGCCGTTCCCGGCAAAATGGGTGATCGTTCCACCAGCGTCAATTTTACGGACTACCCAGCCGTTGCCGAACCGATTAACAATATAAATATTATCCTTACCATCTATGGTCATCAAGGAAGGTTGATACAAAGCGGCTTTTACCGCGGGTCCGCCGTCACCCTCTATTCCCAGTTTTCCGTTTCCTGCATAGGTGTGGATATACCCCTTCGGGTCGATCCATCGAATCCGGTTATGCAGCATATCGGCGAAAAGGATATTCCCCCTGCTGTCGATGGCGATTCCCGACGGGGTATTCAAAGTCGCGCCGGTGCCCGGTCCGCCGTCCCCCTTGAACAAAGATTCACCGTTGCCCGCCACCGTTTTAACAGACTGGTTTTTAAGGCTGACGCTTCGGACCCTGAAGTGAGATCGATCCACCACGATCAGGTTGTCCTGTGGATCGATCGCCAGCGCGAACGGCAGATACAACGTGGTCTCCGGGGCGATCTCGTTGTCGCCGTTGTATCCGCGCTTGCCCGTTCCCATGAAGGTCGACAGAACACCCAGGGAATCAATTTTCCGGATACGGTTATTATTGCGGTCGGCGATGTAAATGTTCCCGACCCGGTCCACCGCCACATCGGTCGGATATGCCAGACTGGACCGGGTGGCGGGACCATAGTCTCCTGCAAAAGAATGCATGCTGTCCCCGGCTATCGTGGTGATGATCCCCTTTTGATCGATTTTACGGACCCGGTTGTTGCCGCGGTCGGCGATAAAAAGATTGCCCTTCCCATCTAGGGTGATGCCGAATGGATATTTAAGAAGAGCGTCTTCGGCCGGTCCGAAATCACCTCCATAATCAGGAAGTCCCAACCCTGCAATCGTGGTGATGATCCCCTTGGTATCCACTTTACGGATTCGATTGTTGGACCGGTCGGCGATGAACAGGTTTCCCGTATCATCCAGAACCACACCCGAAGGATAGTTCAGCGACGCCTCCTTGCCCGGACCATCATCCCCGTTCCAGTCCGCCACGCCGTTTCCTGCAACGGTGGAAATGATTCCGCTTTTATCAATTTTCCTGATACGGTGATTGTTGCGGTCGGCCACATACAGGTTCCCTTCCCGGTCGAAGGCCAGTCCTGCGGGAAAATTCAACGCTGCCTCCAGCGCCGGGCCCCCTTCGCCGCTGTAACCGGCAACCCCGTTTCCGGCAACCGTGGTGATGATGCCGTCCTTATCTATCTTGCGAATACGGTTCTTCGAGCGGTGGGATATGAATATATTTCCCTCCGCATCCACCGCGACACCGTCCACCAGGGTCAGGATCACCGATGTCGCAGGTTTGCCGTCCCCGATATCCTGATAAGGATAAACGGTTTTAGACTGACTCCACTGCGGAAGAAAAAAAATGACCACAAATAGAAAAATATTCAAAAATTTCATATGTTTTAGCGGAGTACCTCCGCTTGTAATTAGTTAATGTTTTAACTTGTCAATGATGATTGTTGTAGCACGGTATAGAAACAGTTCAATATTGAAACCACCCTCACCCCCGCCATCTCCCTCAGAGACCTTTGCATAACCCATGACCTTAGCTGCCCTCGGCGTCCTCGCGGGCCGCTGTCAGCGGCGTGGCGATCCAGGTTTTCTGGATTGCTTTCCGCTTCGCAATCTCGTGGTCGCAATGACGGGAAAACTACAGCCCGCTATTACTTTAAACGCGGTGAAGAATCTCGGTAATCCCATTCATAATACTTTTGCAAAGGTCTCTGAGGGAGAGGGGGAAATGGGTTTCCGTGTTCATCTGTGCCCATCTGTGGTTTCCCGTTCCCTTCGGGGGTGGCCTGGCTGGCCCCGCGCCGAGTGGTTAGCGTGTAATCACTTGTAATTTTTTCCCCCGGGTGAACTTGAACACCGCCATAGTGGTTTCTTTCCCCAGCGGATTCAGCACCAGATCCAGAATCTCCAGAGAAGGAAAAGCTTCGGACTGGATCAGGGAAATGGCCCCGGCGTCTTCGATATTGTTCTGTCCCATATACAGAGCCTTCAGTTTAGTAAAAGGTTTGGAACCGGCAAAGGCTAAGGCCCCTTCGGTACCGATCCCATTTCTGAACAAATTGAGAGTTTCCAGGACCGGGAAGGCAATCGGACTCGCCAAAAAATCGGCGCCCGCAGGAGTGATCAGATTATCGTTCAGCATCAGGGTATTTACATTCATAAAATTCTGCGACTGGACCATGATCTCCAGTCCGTCGTCTCCAATTTCATTTTTCCAAAGTTTTAAAATTTCCAGTTTATTTAGGAACTTGGATTCGCTCAGCGCTTTCAAACCCAGATCACCCAACAGGTTACCCCAGAGATCCAGGTGTTTGACATTGCCCATGTGGGGCGATTTCGCCAGGGCTTTCATCCCCCGGTACTGGATCTTGTTTCCCTGCAGAAGAAGCGTTTCCACGCCCGAAAGCTGTTCCATCCCCGTCAGTTTTTTAGCGCCCTTGGGACCGATGACCTTTCCGCTTAAATCCAGGGTCTTTCCGTCTTCACTTAGGCGGGTTTTAACCAGTTCTTCGATACCTTCCCCTGCCACGGCCAGATATTCCGATGAGTGAATACTTAAAGAAAGTGTCAGAAACAGAAAAATGAAACCCGGACTGGGGATGAGCATACCTATATTCGACCTGATCGTCATGGGACTAGGTTAACAAATATTTAGTGATTGTATAAATAATTTTGGTTCCCGCTTTTACTGTGCCCGATACGGTTCCGGTAATTTTTGAGACGCCTACTCTTGCGCGGTACTTTACGGGAATTTCAAGGATACGAAAATTCTGTTTCAGCGCCTTGATCTGCATTTCAACGGTCCAGCCGAAGTTGGTGTCCACCATTCCGATGGCTTTGAGGGAATCAAAACGGATGGCGCGAAAAGGTCCTAGGTCGGTGAACCGTCCGCCAAAAAATAAACGGATCAAAAACACGGCAAGTTTGTTGCCGTACCTGGCCTGGGGAAGGAGCGCCGCCTGGCTTTGGGGCAATATCATACGGCTCCCCAGCACGAAGTCCCGCTCACCTTCAATGATGGGTTTTACCAGCTTATCAATCTCCTCTGGATAATCGCTGAAATCGCCGTCCACGAACACAACAATATCCGGATTATCGAGTTCACCGATTCCCTTGAGACAGGCGGAGCCATACCCGCGCCTGGGCTCATACACCACGTGCGCGCCATGTTCCCGAGCGACTTTTGCGGTATCGTCCGTGCTGGCGTTGTTGACGACTATGATCTCATGGAGTCTGTCTCGCGGGAGGGCGTCGAGGACCAGGCCGATGGACTTCTCTTCGTTGAAGACCGGAATAATGACCGATATTCTGGGAGCCATGTCAGCACTCGGGTCAGGAAAGACCGTTTATGGATTCTTTGATACCGGCAACGAACTCGGAAACCTTTTTATCTCTTTCTTCGGGATTGCTGTTCTGTTCGATCAGTTTGACGATGGCGCTCCCGACGATAACTCCATCCGATATTTCGGCGGCGTTTTTCGCCTGCTCAGGACCCGAGATGCCGAACCCGACCAGCACCGGAAGCTTCGCAGTCTGCTTTATGGCCGCGACCTTTTTGCCGATTCCACCGGCCAGGGAGGTGCGGACCCCTGTCGTCCCAGTCAAGGAGATATAATAAATGAATCCGCGGCTGCGCTCGGTGATTATCTGAATCCGTTTTTCCGTACTGGTCGGCGCCAGAAGGTAGATCATATCCAGGCCCTTTTGGTCGGCATAGGCCTCGAACTGGCCCGATTCCTCCGGTGGAAGATCGGGAATGATTACCCCGTCCACCCCGGCCTGCAACGCATCGACCACAAACTGTTGTTGCCCGTATACGAAAACCGGATTGAAGCTGGTCATCAATACGATCGGAAGCTGGGAATCCTTGCGGATATCGGCGACGAGCCGAATGATCTTCTTCAACGACGTCCCACTTTTCAGGGACCGCTGGGAGGAAGCCTGGATGACCGGCCCGTCCGCAAGGGGATCGGAAAAGGGCACCCCGAGTTCGACGATATCCGCTCCGCTTTTTTCGATAACTGCAAAAATTCTGCGGGTCGATTCCAGGTCCGGGTCGCCCCCGGTCACGAACGTCACCAGCGCCTTGCGGTTGGCTTTCCTGATTTCTTCAAAACGTGTTTGAATGCGGCTCACAGCTTGGCTACCAGTTTATTCGCCACTTGGTCGACATCCTTGTCTCCCCTTCCGGACAGGCAGAGGATGATGATCTTGTCTTTCTTCATCTTTGGCGCGAGTTTAGAGATATGGGCGATGGCGTGCGCCGATTCCAGCGCTGGGATGATCCCCTCTTGTCTCGACAGCAGTTTGAATCCTTCCAGCGCTTCGTCGTCGGTGATTGTGGCGTATTGGGCCCGTCCGGTGCTTCTCAGGTGACTGTGCTCGCAGCCCACACCCGGATAATCCAGTCCGGCCGAGATGGAATGGGCTTCTCTCACCTGCCCGTCCTCATCGTGCAGGAGATAACTCATCATGCCATGCAAGACGCCGCTGGTCCCGTGGTTGAGCGAGGCCCCGTGTTTTCCAGTTTCGATTCCCAGTCCGGCTGCTTCCACCCCGATCAGTTTGACCGACTCTTCACGGATGAATGGATAAAACAATCCCATTGCGTTGCTCCCGCCGCCGACACAGGCCACGCAGGTATCGGGCAGACGGTCCTCCACTTCCTGCAACTGCCGCATGGCTTCTTCGCCTATGATCTTCTGAAAATCGCGGACGATCATGGGAAACGGATGCGGCCCGACCACCGACCCGATAATATAATGTGTGGTCTCCACCGTGGTGATCCAATCGCGGATGGCCTCACTGGTGGCGTCCTTGAGGGTCCTCGTCCCGGCGGACACGGGAACCACCCGGGCTCCGAGCAGTTTCATGCGGAAAACGTTCAAAGCCTGGCGACGCATGTCCTCCTCGCCCATGAACACGTCGCACTTTAACCCGAACAGGGCCGCGGCGGTGGCGGTGGCCACCCCGTGCTGGCCGGCTCCTGTTTCGGCGATAACCCGCTTCTTGCCCATGCGAAGAGTAAGCAGTGCGCTCCCAATGGTATTGTTGATCTTGTGGGCTCCCGTATGGTTAAGGTCCTCCCGTTTCAAATAAATCTTGGCGCCTCCCAGATGCCTGGTCAGGTTTTTGGCGTAATACAGCGGAGTCGGACGCCCTACATACTTTTTTAGATAATAATCGAGATCTTTCTGAAAAATAGGGTCCTTCCTGGCGTCGTTGTAGACTGCCTCCAATTCCTCCAGGGCGGGCATCAGGGTCTCGATCACATACTTTCCGCCGTATTCGCCGAAATGTCCCCGTTCATCAGGAAGTTGCGTCTGTTTCATCGTTTTCTCCACCATAAAAATTTCTTATCTAACAGGGTGCTGAAAAAGTCTTAAAATGTCATTTTTGAGGAGCCGTAGGTGACGAAGAATCTCTTAACGCCTTACAGTGGAAAGACGAGATTCTTCGCTTCGCTCAGAATGACAAGTAAATTGACCTTTTCAGCATCCTGCTAATGATTACGGATGTTTTCTTCAACATTCTTTCACGGCCTTGATGAACATCCGCACTTTCTCGGGATCTTTTTTTCCCGGAGACTGCTCCACCCCGGAACAGACGTCGACACCGTAGGGCCGAACCCGGCTGACCGCCGCGCCGACATTGGACGGCTTCATGCCCCCCGCCAGGATGACCGGACCGAATTTTTTGGCCCGGTGCACCAAGTTCCAATCGAACGTTTTGCCCGTGCCGCCCTGCTTTCCTTCTTCATAGGTATCGAGTAGAAATCCGCTCACAGGATAGGCGGACAGATTCTTCACCCATGCCTCGTCCTGGACCCGGATGGCCTTGACCACCTTGCGCTTGATCCGTTTGCAGAACGAAGGCGACTCGTCCCCATGCAATTGCACCACACCCAGTTTACAGGTTTCGGCAATACGGTTGACCCGGTCGGCCGATTCGTTGACGAACACCCCGACGGTTTCCACGAACGGGGGAAGAGCCGAGATGATCTCCTTCGCCTCCTTCATAGCAATGTACCGGGGACTCTTCTTGTAGAAGATAAACCCCAATGCGTCGGCCCCCTGCTGGACCGCCCAGAGCGCGTCTTTCAAATTGGTCGTCCCACACACTTTAACTTTTATCATGAATTTTCGATTCATAGCCTTATTGCGATACGTTCACCTTTACAGAAAAATCGACGGTGTGATTTCTATTCATTATCCCCAATCAGTTCCTTCAATTTAAGAGAAATATCCGGTGCGGTCATCAAGCTTTCGCCGATCAGAAAGGCGTGCGCCCCCTGTTTTTCGAATTCCTCGATTTCTTTTCGCCCGTGGATACCGCTCTCGCAGACCAGGATACTTCCGGGCACCTGCTGGGCCATGGGAATCAGGCGGCGCGCGATACCCAGGTCTGTCTTACCACTCGACAGGTCACGGTTGTTGATACCGATGATCGACGCCCCGGCATGTAAGGCTTTTTCTATATCCTTCTCGCAATGCGTCTCCACCAGGGCGTTGAACCCCATTCCCTTACCCAGGGCCAGAAGATCGGCCAGATGGTTCTGGTCCAGCCAGGTGGCGATGAGAAGAAAAAAATCCGCCCCATTCGCCCGGGCCTCATAGACTTGGTACTCGGCAAAAATGAAATCCTTGCGCAACAGCGGGATATCCACAGCCGCTCTGGCGCGGTGCAGAACATCGATCCCACCGCCGAAATACTTGCTCTCCGTCAGGATGGAAAGCGCGGCGGCGCCGCCGTAGGAGTAGACCCCGGCGATTTCCATCGGGTCCATCCCGGACCGCAATTCCCCTTTGAAGGGAGTACGCAGTTTGATCTCGGCGATGATCTTCGTGCCGTCGTTGCCGCTTAAAACTTTTTCGACATCCATTGGCGCGGAGCATTCAGAAATCCTTCCCTTGACTTCCGATAAAGGGATATCCCTCACCGTGGAATCCAGCTCTTCTTTTTTGTCCGCAAATATTTTGTCCAATATTGTGGTCATGGACGGTACCTCCAATCCTGAAACTTTAAAAGCCCTTGTGAGAAAGCTTTTTCAAGACTAGGCTCGAATTTTGATGCTAGGGTGCCATTCTTATTTTGGACATCAGTAGTAATTCTCCAGATTCAATCTAAGATTCTTCGTCACCGAATCTGCCCTAAGTCGGTAAATAATGAATTCAAGCTCTGGTGTCACACTTTGACAGGCTCAGAGCGATATCCAGTCAAAGATCATCCCCGTCGAAGAAATTCCTCAGAACGATTTTTTGAGCCCCCTCACCCCCCCTCCCACCAGGGGAGAGGGTTTTATCGGTGTTCATCCGTGGTTCCATATCTACATTTTGTAGAATCACCCCTGGCTGATCTTGCGCAGGGCTTCCAGTTTTTTTTGGGCAGCACCAGAGTCGATAGATTCCCTGGCGGCTTCCAGGCCCTCTTTCAAATCCTTTACCTTGCCGCCCACCACGATCGCCGCCGCTGCGTTGAGTAAAACTATATCCCGTTTCGACCCAGTTTTCCCGGAAAGCAGGTCCCGGATGATCGTAGCGTTCTCCTCGGGAGTTCCTCCCGCAAGGTCTTCCCCCTTACAGCGAGCCAATCCGAAGTTCTCTGGATTAACATAAAACTTCATTATTTTTCCTTCATTTAACTCATAAACCCTCGTGTTTCCTGTAAGGGTGATTTCGTCCAGTCCATCTTCCCCATGAACCACGAACGCGTGATGGCATCCAAGATTTTTCAGCACTTGTGAAACAGGCGATACCCATTTTCTGTCGAACACCCCCACCACCTGGGCGTGGGCTCCCGCGGGATTCGTCAGGGGTCCCAAGAGATTGAAGATGGTTCTTATTCCCAGTTCCTTCCGAACCCCGGCGGCGTGCTTCATGGCGCCATGCAGCATCGGGGCAAAGAGGAACCCGATCCCCGCCTCTTCCAAGCATTGTTCCACCACCTTTTTATCGGCTTCGATATTGACCCCCAGGCTTTTCAGGACACA
>JAYZAN010000024.1:0-11622 GCA_036339675.1 Nitrospinota bacterium | reverse complement strand
GCGGGGTTAAACTTTCGGGAGGGCAAAGGCAGAGGATCGCCATCGCCAGAGCCATTTTGAGAAACGCTCCCATCCTGGTCCTGGATGAGGCCACCTCGGCACTGGATTCAGAATCGGAAAAACTTGTGCAGGATGCCTTGCACAACCTGATGGCCCATAGAACCACTCTTGTTATTGCACACCGGCTTTCGACCATCAAGCACGCCGACCATATCATCGTCATGGACCAGGGGGCGATCGCTGAATCGGGTACCCATGACCAGCTTCTTGCGCATTGCGGTCTATATCAGAAATATTACGAAATGCAGTTTATCGACACCGAAGTAAAAAATAACAAGGTGGAAGAGGCGGACCAGGATGCTGTTTGAAAATATTTGTCTGGAAACTCTGGCTTATCACCTCCCGGAAAATGTGGTGACTTCCGCGGATCTCGAAAAGCGCCTGTCTCCCGTGTACGACAGGTTAAAACTGCCTCACGGTAGACTGGAGCTGATGAGCGGTATCCGCGAGCGGCGGTTCTGGGGGAAAGGGGTTTTCCCTAGCGATATCAGTTCCATGGCAGGGCAAAAGGCCCTCGACAAATCCGGGATCGACCGGGAACAGATTGGATGCCTGATCAGCGCCTCGGTCTGCCGCGATTTTCTGGAACCGGCGACCGCCTCTATCATCCATAACAATCTCAAGCTTTCCAAAAACTGCCATGTCTTCGATATCTCCAATGCCTGCCTGGGTGTGCTCAACGGGATGGTTTACGTTGCCAATATGATCGAGCAGGGTCAGATACTGGCAGGACTCGTCCTTGCAGGAGAAAATGGCGGCCCCTTGGTCAACACCACCATCGAAAACATACTTTCCGACAGCACCCTTACCCGCAGTTCCATTAAAGGTTCCATCGCTTCCTTGACGATCGGGTCCGCGGCCGTCGCGGTTTTATTGACCCATAAAGACCTTTCCAAATCGGGACACAGATTGCTTGGAGTGGTCGCCTGGACGGAAACCAAGTTCAATGATCTCTGCCGGGGTAATAATGACAGTGGTATCGATTCCGACTGGACTCCGCTCATGAATACCGACTCGGAAAACATGATGAAGGAAGGTTGCCTTCTAGCCGGAGCTACCTGGAATGAAACGAAGAAAGTATTGGGCTGGTCCAATGAGGATGTGGACCGTGTTTTTTGTCATCAGGTCGGTCAGGCCCATCGCAAACTTCTCTATGAAACCCTTGGGCTGGATTCCGATAAAGATTTCTCCACCCTGGAAATTCTCGGTAATACCGGCGCCGCCTCACTTCCCATCACCCTGGCGATGGGAGAAGAGCAAGGCGCGGTCAAAAAGGGGGATAAGGTCGCCTTGCTCGGTATCGGCAGCGGACTCAATTGTCTCATGATGGGCGTTGACTGGTGATCGATACGAGTCCTTTCAAAGATATCTACCCCTTCGAATCACACACTATCCCCCTTGGCGATTTAAAATACCATTACCTCGACGAGGGGCAGGGAGATATCCTGTTGATGTTGCATGGAAATCCCACCTGGTCCTTCTACTACCGAAACTTGGTTCTTGGGTTGAAGGACCGGTACCGGTGCGTGGTGCCTGATCACATCGGGTGTGGCCTATCGGACAAACCTCAGAACTATGATTACACCCTTTCAACACATATCGATAATCTCAAAGCCCTGGTCGACCGGCTTTCCCTGGACAACATGACCCTGATGATGCATGACTGGGGCGGGGCCATCGGAATGGGATTGGCGGTAAGAGTTCCCGAAAAAATCAAGCGCCTCATAATTTTTAACACTAGCGCTTTTTTGTCCGACTGGATACCGTTCAGCGTCAACATCTGCCGCAACCCCATATTTGGAACACTTGCCATTAGATGCTTTAATGCATTTGCGGTCATGGCGGCCTCCTGGGCCTGCAGGCGTAAGGAGCGGATGTCCGGAAAGGTGAGAGACGGTTACCTAGCGCCGTATGATTCATACGCCAACCGTATCGGCAATCTGCGTTTCGTCCAAGACATTCCCATGACACCGGATGTTCCCAGTTATCCGGTCGTGAAATCTATTGAGGAAAAACTAGAAAATTTCAGGAACCGTCCTGTGTTGATCCTATGGGGAAAGAAGGATTTCTGCTTCAACGACCATTTCCTGAATCGTTGGAAAAAGTTTTTTCCTGAGGCGGAAGTGCATGAGATGGAGGATGCGGGCCATTACGTCGTCGAAGACGCCTACGAAGACATTATTCCCTGGATACGGGATTTTCTGAAACTGAACCCTGTCAGTGGACTCTGGTAATAGAGTTATACTAAATTCCATGGCTTCATTTACTTATTATTTGTTGGCCGCCACAGCCGAAATTGCGGGTTGCTTTGCTTTCTGGGCGTGGTTGAGGCTGGGCGAAAGCGTGTATTGGGTTCTACCAGGGATAGTATTGCTCCTGGTTTTCGCCCTTCTTCTTACGCGCATTGAATCGGGTTTCGCGGGCCGGGCGTATGCGGCTTATGGCGGGGTTTATATTGCCGCATCGTTAGTTTGGCTTTGGACGGTCGAAGACAAGCTTCCGGATCGTTTGGGATATTTTTGGGGCGATCCTCTGTCTCATCGGTGCTGCCTTCATCCTGTTGGGTCCCCGAACGCAGGGGTGATGGACGAAATGTTATGAAAAATATAAAAATCGAGTTTCTATATTTTGAGGATTGCCCCAATTTCCAGCCAGCCCTGAAGCAGCTTGAACGAATATTGAAGGAAGAGGGGGTTGGATCGTCGGTTGAAATGATTAACGTGACTTCGGAAGAGATGGCAAAGAAATTCGGTTTTCTGGGTTCACCTTCAATCCGCATAAGCGGAAAAGATATCGAAGGGGGTGGGTTGGGAGAATTAGGAATGAAGTGCCGGATTTATAAAGAACAAGGTAAAACATACAACATACCATCCGACAATCTTATACGAACATGTTTAAGAAAAAATTTGGAATAAAAAAAGCGGCGTTCGGAAGAACGCCGCTTTTTATTTAAAATGATTTGTTTAATACCGGTAATGCTCCGGTTTATAGGGTCCGGCGGGGGAGATATTCAGATACTTGGCCTGTTCGTCGGACAACCGGGTCAGTTTAACCCCCAGTTTTTCCAGATGCAGCCTCGCCACTTCTTCGTCGAGTTTCTTGGGTAATGTGTAAACCCCAATATCGTATTTATTGTTGAACAGCTCGATCTGCGCTAGAACCTGGTTGGTGAACGAGTTGGACATGACGAAGGAGGGATGCCCTGTGGCGCAACCAAGGTTGACCAAGCGGCCTTCGGCGAGCAGGATAATGCTGTGCCCGTCCGGGAAGGTGTACTTGTCGACCTGGGGTTTGATTTCCAGTTTTTGGATTCCCGGAAAATTGTTCATGGCTTCGACCTGGATTTCTATGTCGAAGTGGCCGATGTTACACACGATGGAATCGTGTTTCATCGCTTCCAGATGCTCGATGCGGATGATATCTTTGCAGCCGGTGGTGGTGACGAAAATATCCCCTTCCTTCACCGCTTCTTCCATGGTGGTGATTTCATAGCCTTCCATGGCCGCCTGCAGGGCGCAGATGGGATCGATCTCCGTGACGATCACCCGTGCGCCGAGGTCACGCATGGCTTTGGCGCAGCCTTTTCCGACATCCCCGTATCCGGCGATGACGGCGACCTTGCCGGCTATCATGATATCGGTGGCACGCTTGATTCCGTCCGCCAGTGATTCCCGGCAACCGTACAGGTTGTCGAATTTGGACTTGGTGACCGAATCGTTGACGTTCATCGCCGGAACTTTCAACGAATTATCCTGGATCATTTTGTACAGGTGGTGGACTCCGGTTGTGGTTTCCTCGGTGATGCCCTGAATACCCGGCAATAGTTCTGGGTGGTTGTCGTGCACGTATTTGGTAAGGTCCCCGCCGTCATCGAGAATCATGTTGGGTCCCTGATCGTTGTCGAAAAGAAGGGTCTGTCCAGTGCACCACCAGTATTCATCTTCGGTTTCACTCTTCCAGGCGAAAACGGGGATGCCTGCTTTGGCAATGGCCGCCGCCGCATGATCCTGTGTTGAAAAAATGTTGCAGGAAGCCCAGCGGACTTCGGCTCCGAGTTCGATGAGAGTTTCGATCAATACAGCGGTTTGAATGGTCATGTGTAAAGAGCCTGAGATCCGGGCTCCTTTAAGCGGTTTTGATTTGCCGTATTTTTCCCGCAGAGCCATTAGGCCGGGCATTTCGTTTTCTGCGAGGATGATCTCCTGCCGCCCCCATTCAGCCAGGGAAATATCTTTGATTTTGTGTTTTTCAGCGACAAGCGATGTGGGCATTTCTTACTCCTTAAATTGTTTTGGGATCGGGTTTGAAGGAACTTATCTCTATGAGGTTAACATATCCCTGGACCGGGAAATGTCACGAGTTTGTCAAAAACGCAGGCATTCTAACAAAAACTACCTCATGGGATCCAGAAAAATTTTATTTAATATTAATATAGGTTTCAATAAGTAACCCTCTAGTTGGAGCTGATTTTCACGGTTTTATACAAGAAGTTTTTGAAACTGATGAATTTTTTCATCTCAGCAGGCGATCGAGGTTTTTCTCCGTTGAACACCCTCAGTTTTATTGCCAGGCCCGGTAAATTGGCCCGGTAGCGGGATTTGGCGGTTTCTAAGATGGCTTTGACTGTATCGCGGGTCAGTTGATTGCGTTTGAATGGTTGGTGGATTTCCGACCAGAAATCTCCTTCCCCTGCTTCCAGCCGGTCGAGGATATCATCAATCAATTCTTCATTACGGAAACCTGGATCATATTCATAGGAATTAGACGGCTCGTCTTCGCAGGATTGAATGATGTCCTCCCGCGTTATGAGACGCCCTTTTCTGAATAACATGGCTCTCAGCAATATATTTTTAAGTTCGCGCACGTTTCCCCGGAAGTCATGATGGGTCAGAACCTCGATTGCATCGCTGTCAAGTGCCGGCGGTGTTTCTTCCTGAGGGTCTTTTTTATAGGTGTGGTAGAGGATTCCCAGAAAGTGCGTGGCTAGATCCCCGATATCTTCCTTGCGCTCATTGAGGCGCGGAATATGAAAACTCAGAGCGTTCAGTCGGTGATACAGGTCCTCGCGGAAACGGCCTTTCTGGATTTCTTCCATGAGTTTTTTATTGGTCGCCGCGATTAAAAAGATTCTCGAATAGTGGGGCTGGCTTTCCCCCAGCCTCATGAAGACTCCGGTGTCCAAGAACCGGAGAAGCTGAACCTGGGTTTTGGGGTCGGCGTCCCCGATTTCGTCCAGGAACACCACACCCCCATTGGCTTCCTCCAGGATTCCCTGGCGGTTGAATTCAGCGCCCGTGAATGCGCCCTTTTTGTGGCCGAACAGTTCGCTGTAGGTCAGTTCCCCGCTGTAGGCCGCGATATTGGTTTTGCGAAGAAGTACCTTGTGCCCCGGTCCTTTTGTATTCTGAAAAAATTCGGTGATCCGGGAATAAATATTATTGAAGAAAAATTCCTTCCCGGTCCCGGTCTCCCCGTGAATAAGAAGGCATGGGAGACCCATTATGGTTTCCCGGTCGATCCCCTTATCCCAGTTGAGCATCCGGTTGCAAATGGATTCGACCACCGTATCGATCTGCGCCACCAACGAATGCACCTTTCTGCTTTTTCCGATGACGTTGCCGAAATGATAGGAGGAAACCTTGGGATCCCGGTAGCCGATATCCTGGCTCACCTGGGTGAGTTCCCGTCTGAGTTCCTCGATCTGGCGCAGGTTGTGAACTCTCTGGCTGATCAGGCTGGCTATGATCTGCAGGATCTTGCGGTGTTCCTCGTTGAAATAATTTATCCTGAAACTGTCCTGGTTGATGACACCCAGAACCCGGCTCCCGTAAAGGATAGGAACCACCAGTTCGGAGCGGATCGAGGGAGACAAACTTTTGTAGAATCTCTGCGTTTGCTTATTGTCATGCACGTCGGAGACCAGGATCGGCCGTGCGGTATGAGCGCAATACCCATTCAACGATTTCATGGATTCGGGAATTTCAGTGCTCCCCACCGGTAAGAGAGGGATCTTGCTTTTTATCCAGCCGCGGGATTTCGCTCCAACGAGTTTTCCGTCCGGATTTTCTACCACCAGCCAGGGTTTTCCGTCGATGACTTTCAATACCGAAATCGTTCCTGTGTCGGCGCCGATCAGCTCGGAAATTTTATCCAGACTTTTGTGGAGGAAAGATTGCAACGAGGTATCGGTTTCCGAAAGCAGTTCCTCGATTTCACTGAGGACCTGGATTTCTATATGCTCCGCGCTCTCTTCCAGGATCAGTTTCTCCACCATCGAAGCATGGTCTTCTAGCAACCTTTTTTCAAACGGGGTGAACTTGTACGGAGAACTGGTGTAATAATTCACCGCGCAGATGAACTGCCTGGTTTTGGCATCGAATTTAGGGATCTGGTATAAAGAGACTAGATCTATTTTTTCCGCGATAGATTTGCGGGCGAAATTCTCGCCGGTCACATCTTCGATATAGACTGCTTCCTGGTCTTTGTTCCGCACAACCAGTCCTTTGCGGTCGTCAAAATCCACGATTCGGTGCATGAGACTCTGGTCGTTGAGGAGGCTGATCTGGTCCATGGTGCTGTAAATCATGGCGTCGTCTTTGTCTTTGGAAAACACCGCCAGCACTTCGACCAGATGTGCCGAGCGTCCAGTACTGCTCTTCGGATTTTTGGTCGAGGAAGGCACCAGGACCGATGCCAGCGTGAGGTTGTCGATCAGTTTCACGGCCGACCGCATCATCCGCCATGCTGCTTCTTTTTTGCGGGCAAGGTCGAGGTGCCGGGAAAAGGTGATCTGCTGGTGAAACCGCTTCGCCCGGTCGATCACAAAACTTATCTCCAAAAGGAAGGCGGTCACCGCCTGCACCTGATCATCATTAATAAAACCGTCCTCGTCGTCCCAGTCCAAGCTCAGGGTTCCAATAGGCCTGTGCTGGTGGGTGATGGGAAATACCGCAGAGGCATGGATACCCGATTTCTGCTCGAACGGACTCCTCGACTTGGCAAACGCGGTTGGAAGCTTCCAGGACAGCACCACCTCGTTTTTGCTGAATGCTTGTGACATCACAGAAGCTTGGGGTGCCACGAACTGGGTCACCGGCATTTCCTCCTGATGCGGTTGGCCGGTCACATACTGGCAGATGAGCATCCCTTCGTAGAGGTCCTCCAGGTAGATTCGCACCAAATAGCAGTCGAACAGGTTCTTTAACCCGGTGGCGGTGAAATGGAGGATATCTCGCAGGTTTTCCTTGCCGAAACTCTGCAGGCGGTTGCTAAGCTTCTCTAATTCCTGATTCATAGGTTATTTTAAACAAAAGTAAGTAATTTTTTAACACTGCTATAATATATACCAAAATCTCAACCATTTGTGAATCATGAAAATTTGTTATATGGACCCCAATAGTAAATGGATCGATTTTTGAAATAATTAAGATATTGCCCTTTTGGTCGATTGGGTAATAGTTTTTGCCACTGGTTCAGCAGCTTCAAACGACATAACCCTTATTTCAATTGCATTACTGCTGAATCCACGCCTACCAAAGCCCACATTCTTGTGCTTGACGAGGATGTTGACTCGGTGACCCTCAACACAGATTTGATTTGTTATGCCAGCGGGATGGCGGAACGATCAATTACGTTTTTATTCTGTTTGACGAAGGCGATTATGAAACCGGCAGGCGATTGTTATCGGGCATGGTGAATCTTTCCGCTCAGCCAAGCGGGATCAGTATGGTTTCCATGTACACCATCGAAAACAACAAAGATCTCAAACTGCAAAATGGGCCATGGAGTGGGAGTAGCCGTACGATTGAATCCAAGGTGGGGCGGTGGTGGCGCCCCACCTTTTCATCCTCATAATCCAGAAAAACCTCCCCCCAACCGATAAGATAAATACAGGCAAAAATTTCACCCCGGGGGAGGGAAGGGGAAAAATCGTCAAATTTTTGTATGAAAAAAAACTCATTATTTTCAACTAGTTATCCGATTTAAACAGTAATTTCCGCCCGAAACAGGGCTGGCACAGGATTTGCTTCTATATGGGGAGGGAGAATCATATGCTTATTGACAAATTATTGTTCTCGGACCGCGCTCCGAAACTTTTAAAGAAAAGCCTGAATTCCATTGCCGACCGGCATCTTCTGGTATCGGGGAACATCAGCAATGTCGATACCCCTGGATACAAAGCCCATGATATGGACTTTCAGAAGGATTTGCGCAATGCCGTAGGAGGCGGTGACCGGATGCAGATGAAAACGACCAACGCCAAACATATCGGGCCCTCCGCGAACGGGTTGGATCAGTTTCAACCGGAAATATTCGAGGAAGAGAACGCCGCCCGGGCTAACGGCAATAACGTCGATATGGACAAAGAAATGGGTAAAATGGCTGAGATCCAGATCCTGTACCAGGCTATCGCCCAGTTGATGACCAAACGCGGGTCCACGGTCAAAGCCGCCGTGACCGAACAGGCGGTCCAGTAAGCCTGATTGGAACAAGAATTGATTGACATCCCCGCTGTTTGGGATTAATTTGTAAGTGGTTGAGAGGCAGGTTAATCGTTATGAAAGATATTACCATTCAAAGCAATCTTAAGGCCCTAGGGGGTTTGAGCGCTCCCGGAAAGGCGGATTCCGCCAGCAAGGCCAATGGGCCTGAAGACGGTCCTTCCTTTGCCGAGAACCTTGCGGAATCCCTGGACAAAGTCAACAACCTGCAGAAGGAAGCCGACAAGGCGATTGAGGATTTTGCCACCGGAGAAACTCGCAACATCCATGAAACGATGATCGCGGTGAACAAGGCCGACCTGGCGTTCCGGTTGACCATGCAGGTGCGCAACAAGATTGTCGAGGCCTATCAGGAAGTGATGCGTATGCAGGTATAACTTCCCCTTCATAAGTTATATCCCAAACCCTTGGAAGAAATTTCAGGTTTTTTTTATTTGCGTAATTTTCTGTATTCTCTTTCCCTGAGAACCACCCACAAATCATTGACAATGAACTATAATTGGAAGATATTGTAGACGTATCTTTATCCGACTAGTTTTTGGGGGGAGGAACCCGAAAAGGGAATCGGTTCCTCGTTAGTTTATTTGGAGGCGTTATGAATTATTTTAACACGATACAGAGGTTATCGGGGTTGGCAGCGGTCATCTTTCTTTTGTCAGCCGGGCCGGTATGGGCCCAGGCGGGAGGCCATGCCAGTGTGGGGCTGGGGCACGGCGAGGAAGGCTATCTCCATCTGGAAGAGATGATCAAGCATCTTGAATACAGCCTGAAAATGCCCGATGCCAGCCAAGACCTGAGAATGCATGGCTCCGTGGCCCTGCAGCATGCCAAAGAGGCCCTGAAACATTATGACGAAGCCATCCGGCACGCTTCGGAATCGTTGGGCCGGGCATCCAGTAACCCGATGTTGGGTAGAGACGGTTCCCAGCACAACCAAGAAGGGTCCGGAGGAGGAGCGCAACCGGACTTTTATGGCCGCACCCCGCAAGGCGAGGGTTCTCCTTAAGTCAGGTTTCCGCCTTTAAGGAAACCGGTGTTGCAGGCATCAAAATAACCTCTCAGACAGAGGGAGGTTTTTTTGATGCCTCATTTTTTTCCCCGGACACTACTAATCTACTTAAAAAGATAATTTATATCCTTAAAATGACTTATAGTTCGTTCGACCGAAAGCTCTTTCAAGATTTTGCCCGTGTTTCCAATCACGATGGATGAAGAATCCGCTTGAGCGTTCAGAATAGAAAAATGGCTCGCCAGGAATATGAGGAATATGTTTCTAAGAATTTTTATCATGCCGGCCCAACCAGAATTTTATCTCCCTCGATTTTTACAGGGAAAATTTTGGTGTTGAAGACAGGATCGACATTGCATTCCCCTGTGACTAGGTCGAACCGGTAACCGTGGTTCGGGCATTTGATCCCCAAGCCGTCCAGGGTTCCGCGCAAAAGGGGAGCGGTTTTTTTATGAGGGCAGGTGTCAAGAATCGCGTAAAACTTATTGTCGATGTTGAAGAGAGTGACACGTTCACCGTTGAACTCGATCCTTTTACGTTCTCCTGGAGGAATGTCGCTGGTTTTGGCGACCACGGTATAAGCGTTCATTAGAATACTTCCACAGGGAGATCGGGTTGGCGGCTCCAGTCCCACCAAGAACCGTCGTAGTTTCTGACCGAAAACCCCAGGTACCTAAAAACAAAATAAGCCATCGCGGAACGGACTCCGCCGGTACAGTATACGACGATTTCATTTTCGGAGTGGATTCCATATCGATCGAGCATACCGGTCAGGGTCTCTCTGTTTTTCAGGTTTCCCGCCCCGGTAAAAAATTCCGGCCAGTGGATATGCACCGCTTTCGGGATATGCCCGCCCCGGCTGGAGCCATAGGGCGTGGCGCCGTCGTATTCCTTTTTAGTCCGGTTATCGATGATGGCGATATTACCGGAATTCAACCGATCCTTGACCCATTTGCTGTCCGCCACCACATCCGGGTTGAGCCGGATATCCTTAATAGACAGCTTGGATGGGGAAATGGGCCGGCCTTTTCCTCGTTCAACGAGTGCGCCAGACCGTTTCCACGCTTCCAATCCTCCTTCCAGCAGGGAAACGGAAGAGAAGCCGTACCGTTCGAACATCCAGAAGAACCGGCCGTCGGTTCGCCAGGGATCGGAAGGGTCCCCATACACCACAATGCGTTTACTTTTATCGACACCCAGGGATTGAAGACGGTTCACGATAAACGCCGGGTTCTCATTGAGCATTCCTTTGGAGCCGTTTATGTTCACCGTGAAATCCTGCCAGTCGTTCAGATTGACGGCGCCGGGAATATGGCCGAGAAAGTATCTCCAGGAAGAACGGGTATCGATGAGGACGGCCTGATTTTCGGGCAGAGACTTTAACTCCTGAACTTGGATAAGGACAGGATTGTTTTTAAGAGCGTTGTCGGCCCGGGCGATTTGCAGTCCGGTCACCCAGAGGGCCAGAAGGGCGGCTAGTCGTACCCTGTTTTTTCTTGACAAAAGACCACGGCCGCTTGTATATTCAGGCTTCATTTTTCCCGTTGGTCCCTTTCATTACAATGAATAGCGGTATAAGCGATTGGGCGAGGGGAAGTTTTGGGCCGGGCCCTAAGGTCCAAATCCGGGGATGATACAGGCATCCAACAAAGTTCCCCGTTCCCTCTACATACCCCTCTATACAATTATAAGTATAAATTCAGATGTCGTTCAAAAAATCTGTCTTTTAAAAATTTACCTGACATTGGTTTTGGGGATTGAAGGGAAATGAGTCAGGTTTCCTTAGTTAAAAAACATTGTACCTTGTCCCGCGTGGGCGGGTTCGACTGAAATTCTTTTTAGAGGTGTATTCGGAGGAGCTATGACGACCAGCGATAATGACAAGGCAAACGAGTCAAATCCACAAGATAGGCTCGAGGATATAAAAAAAGAAGCGCAGGACGACGCAAGCTCCTACTATGCTCAGGAGAAAACCGAGTCTCCCAGTTATGCGGAAGAATTCAAAAAACCCATGCCCACGGTGGACAAGGAGCAGGAAGACTTGAGCATGTT
>JAYZAN010000023.1:0-9132 GCA_036339675.1 Nitrospinota bacterium | reverse complement strand
CGCTGTTTCCGGCATCGAGTTGTTCATCAATCAGGCGGCCGCCCAGTTCCAATTATGGACCGGAACCAAGGCCCCTAAAGAAGCGATGAGGCGGATCATCCTTGAAAAAATCAGGGTTGGACTTTGATACGCAGAGGGCCGGCTGACCCTATTCCAGGGGAACCATTATTTTTAAATTTCACGAAGTGTTAATTTTAAAAATGTAAATCGTGTGATCGATCACTTAAAAATTTGGAAGAATTCAGCCTCCGGAACGGTAACGGGGAATGGAAGGGTCCACGACCTGCGACCAGGCATCGATGCCGCCCGCCAAGCTGAAAACATTTTTGAATCCGCTTTCTAATAGAATTTGCGCTCCCCGAAAAGAACGCTCTCCATGATGGCAGTACACCACAATCTCTTCTTCATATAAAAATTCCTGGATCCGGTCGGCTAACTCTTCCAGCGGGAAATGCTCCGATCCAGGAATTACCGCCAAGGAATGCTCCCAATCTTCCCGAACATCCACCAGGAAAATATCCTCTCCCCGATCCAGTCTTTCTCTCAGTTTCAGAGGTCGGATCTGTGTTACCCGGAAATTCATGCTTTTTATTGGAAACCGACCAAAGGCCAGTAAATGAACAACAAAAATAGGTAGCTCAATATTCCGAAGATGCTGAGAACGAACCCGGACCTGATCATCTCTCCGATGCTGAGGAAGCGGGAGGAATAGGCCAAGGCCGATGCGGGGGTCGCGATAGGCAGCATAAAGGCGAAATTACTGGGAAGAATAACCGACATGGCCGCCACAGCCGGGCTGATCTCATAGGTCTGGCACATACTCAACGCCGGGGGTAAAAGGACGGCGATCACCGCCGAGTTGCTCATGAATGAGGTCAACAGCATGGACAGAACCCCCACCGCGACCAGGAAGATCCCGGCGGAATGGATGGTTTCCTCAAATATATTCCGGGCCAGCCAGAGAGCGGCGCCGGATTCTGCCATCACCTGTCCCAGGCAGATGGCTCCCCCGTATAAAAGAATGATGGCCCAGTTGACGTGCGGCTCCACCATTTTCCAGTTTACGAAATTAAAAATAAATAGCACCACGATGGAAATGAGGGCGATATTGGCGATCCCGAAAGTTTCTCCGTACACGAACCAGAAAAACAGGGTCACCATCATGACCGAGGCGACTCCTTTTTCCTGAAAGGTGACGATACCCATATTCATAGATTTCTGTTTCAGGATTTTGCGTGCAGCCTCGACGCTTTCGACATCCGGAGGGAACATTGTCTTGAGCACCACCCAACCGGCAACGAAAAGCAGAATGATCAGGGGAAAACTCAACTGTGAATACTGAAGAACCCCGATGGAACTTTCGCCATGGGTGGCTTTTTCCAGTATCTCCACCGCCAGGGGAACCCTTCCCCCACCGAGAACGGTAGTGGCCCCACCGATGATGCATCCCCAGGCCAGGGCAAAAAACAGGGACTTTCCGAAAACGGAATCGTTTCTGTTAAGATTCATCGCCGTCACGATTTCCATGACCAGCGGAAACATCATGGCGGCCACCGCGTGTTCCGACATGAAACAGGAACTGACCCCGGCGAAAAGGTAAATCGCCCCCACCAGGTTGGAAGGACTGCTCCCCCAGTTTTCCAGAACCCACATGGAAAGCCGGGAGCTGAGACCGCTGGCGATCATGGCCGCGGACAATATAAAAACACCCAGTATAAAAAATACCGCTTTGTTTCCGAAAAAAGAATAAACCTGCGAGGCGTCCATGATGCCCAGCATCGGAATCGCGGCGATGGCGAAAAGGCTAGTAATAGAAAGGGGAATCAGGTTCGTCGCCCACAGGCTGACACAGAGAAAAAACAGGCAAAGGACTTTGTAGCCCCCCAGGGATAAATCTGCCGGGCCCTCCTGCTCCAACAGGTAGAGAAAAATCAGGAAGAACGAACCCAGGAGAAGCAGCCTGCGCATTCGGGCAAAGATAACAATGAGCAGGGGCCTCCGATCGACAATAATCTGTGAAGTATCTTCGGTTGTTGGCATCGTCCGTTTCGATTTCGTTGGGAATCCCGCGCAAAAAACGCTGGAGAGTTTTACATATTTTATATTAAATTATTGTTTAAAAAAGGTTTAATTTTTTGGCCCGGAAGGGGCGGTAGGGAGAGGAGAACCAACCGTTGCCGTGTGGAAGGTCAGCCGTTATCGGCCACCTGGGAGATGGTCCAAAGGTCACAGGACCCACAGGTATTTCTGTAATTTTCTCTGAAATGATTGAAACTCTCATTATTCCAGATGTCCTGCAGGTTGCTTTCCAAAGCGTTACCCATTTTTTCGGAAGGAAGCAAACAGCAGGGTGTTACATTTCCCTCACGGCTGACGTAGGCATAATTGAAGGTTTTGAGGCAATACTGCCCGGAGCGGTGAAGTTTTTTCCGCAACAACCGGTAAAAGAATCGAGTGAGGCCCCTGGATACCGAGTATTGAAGCCAGTCCAGCTGGATTCCGCAGGATTGTGCGATCCGGTCCGCTTCCCAGAAAATTCTCTCTTCCTCTTTTTGATCCGGGCGCTTGAGTTCCGGAGCGTAGGTTCGATCCAGGCGGCCGACGTTGACGATCTCGCAACCGATTCTGGCCCCGTAGCGGATGACGTCATAGAGATCATTTTCACGGCCCGCATGAAGCGTCGCCTGCAACCTGAGAGAAGGCGTTCCGTTTTTTCGGATACGGGCCACGGTTTCGATATTCTCATATACCTTATTGTTGTTGTGGCCGTCTTCCAACTCAGCATCCAGGCTGTCTATGGAGAAAGTAAGGACATCGAGGCCCGATTGAAGAATTTTTTCTACGATAAACGGTTTCGGGAACAACCCGTTGGATGTGATCATCACCTTGTGCCCACGTTCCTTGCAGTAAGAGATCATCTCGAAAATCTGCGGGTGCAGAAAAGGTTCTCCCCAGCCCGTCAAGGTTATTTCTTCCCTGTCATTGAGTTGGTCAACGACAGCGACAAACTTATCCCAATCCATGTGCTCCAGCTCTATCTCAAGGACTTCGCGGGGACACATGGGACAATCCATATTACAGCGGTTGGTGATTTCTATCTGAACCTGCCTGGGTTTGGAAGGGATTTTATATCGGAGCCGGTCCAGGGTTTCCAAGGCTAAGCTGAGCATTTTGGGTAGGGTCCTAGGGGTTTAACCAATAATATTCAATTATATATAATTTTTTTTCCTGCCCATACCATTAAATGGTATTTTATATACTATATATACTTTCGGAATAACCTTTTATAAACTTAAAGGTGATGTGACTGTTTCCTCAAGGTTTTGATCGGGAATTGGGCCTCACCCGAAACCATAGCATGCAGCGGGAAATCTCCCGATTCCCCGTGTAAGGAAAATACTGAATGGGAATGACGATCACTGAAAAAATCCTGGCTGCGCATGCGCAGAAGGAATCCGTGAAACCCGGCGACAACATCTGGGTGAATGTGGACGTACTGATGACGCACGACGTGTGTGGACCGGGGACCATCGGAATTTTCAAGGAACAGTTCGGAAAGGACGCGAAGGTCTGGGACAAGGAAAAAGTAGTGATCATTCCCGACCATTTCATTTTCACCTCCGACGCGCACGCAAACCGCAACATCGATATCCTCCGGGATTTTGTTAAGGAACAGGCCCTGCCTTATTACTATGATGTAGGAACGGGGGATTATAAGGGGGTTTGCCACATCGCCCTGGCGCAGGAAGGACATAACCGGCCGGGCGAAGTTTTGTTCGGAACCGACTCCCATACCTGCACCTCGGGAGCCTTCGGCATGTTCTCCACGGGTATCGGAAACACCGATGCCGCCTTTATCCTGGGCACCGGCAAACTCTGGGTCAAGGTTCCGGATTCGATGCGCTTCGAATTCACCGGTACGTTCCCGCCCTATATCATGGCCAAGGATATTATCCTGCAGGTGATCGGTGACATCGGAGTCGACGGGGCCACTTACCGAACCATGGAGTGGGACGGCGACGCCATTATGAAATTTTCCATGGAAGAACGGATGACGCTGTGCAACATGGCCATCGAGGGTGGAGGCAAAAACGCGGTGATTGAAGCGGATGACGTCACCCTAGAATATGTCAAACAACGGACCGATAAACCGTATACCATCCACCGCTCCGATCCGGATGCGAATTATTTTTTCAAGAAAACCTACAATGCGGATACGATGGAGCCGGTGGTGGCCAAACCCCACTCGCCTGACAACAAGGCGAAAGTCAGCGAATGCACTGACGTAAAGCTGGACCGGGCCTATATCGGCTCCTGCACGGGAGGCAAACTGACGGATTTTCAGGCCGCGGCCAAACTGCTCAAGGGCAAAAAGGTATCCATCGACACCTTCATCGTCCCTGCCACCACAGAGGTGGAGCAGGACCTGTACAGAGAAAAAATAAACGGGGAATCGCTGATGGATATTTTTAAAAATGCTGGCGCGAGCATCGGCGAACCTTCCTGCGCCGCCTGTCTCGGCGGCCCCAAGGACACCTTCGGAAGAACCCATGGTACGGAAGTGGTCGTTTCCACGACAAACAGGAACTTCCCCGGGAGGATGGGGTCGAAGCAATCGGCTGTCTACCTCGCCTCGCCATACACCGTCGCGGCATCGGCCCTAGCCGGCCGGATCACCGATCCGCGGGAATTCCTTCAATAAACATTTAACGAAAAACGTTCACCATGAAAAACATCATCGAAGGAACCTCATACGTCCTAGGCAACGACATCGACACCGACCAGATCATCCCCGCGGAACACCTGGTTTACAGTCTGTCGGATCCGGAGGAAAAGAAAAACTACGGGAAGTTCGCTTTGTCAGGTGTGCCGGCCGAGAACGCCGGCCTGCCGGAAGGCAATAAACCGCTCGTCCCCAAGGGAGATTACCATTCCCCGTATACCATAATCATCGGCGGAAAAAATTTCGGGTGCGGCTCTTCGAGAGAACATGCCCCCGCCTGCCTCAAGATCGCCGGAATCCAGGCCGTCGTTGCGGAATCGTACGCCCGGATTTTCTACCGCAACTCCGTGGATGGAGGGTTTTTTATCCCGTTCGAAACCACACAACCACTGGTCGAGGAGATTAAAACCGGGGACTCCCTTGTGATCGATGTCAACGCGGGGTCTCTCAAAAACACCGCGACCAAAAAAACGTACTCTTTGAAATCCCTGGGCGAGGTGGCGGAAATCGTCAAGGCGGGAAATATATTCGAGTACGCCCGAAAAGTCGGAATGATCCCCGGCTGAAACCGGCTTCCTAAATCGTCCTCCGAAATTATCTTCCTCCCTAAACCACCCGTCCCTCTCATTTTTTTATTTTGTAAATGACCGGGATCATGGTTACAATTTAATAATAACCCATTTACCGAGGGGAGTATGAAATACCGCTCGGGGCGCCCACAGCCGTGGAGGCAGTTTGCTAATCGGTTTCAAACCAGGAAATGATTTTCTGGGACAAACCATAGATTGTAGATATTTCCTGCGGAGGTACTCCGCTTTCCTCCCACTTAGTGGGCACTCCCCGTAGTAAATTCTCCTGCGAAGATTCCTGCTGGAGTCTTTCCCGGAGAGACCTCCCTGTCATGGCAAAAACCCGGGGTCATTGATGATGATTAAGAACAATATCACTATCCTGTTTTACGTTTCGCTTTTTTTTTGTATAATCCTCCTTCAACTTAAATCGACAGGTCCCGCCGGGGCGGCCATGGACTCGGCAATCGGGCAAGCTCCCCCTGCGGAAATGGTATTGATCAAGGGTGGAATTTTCACCATGGGGAGCGATATCGATGAAATCGAGAAGATCGCTCTTCAATTTCATTCGGAATCTTTGGAATGGTATATGGATGAAACGCCCGCTCATATCGTTCAATTGGAAGATTTTCATATCGACAAACATGAAACCACGGTATCGCAATACCGTATTTATATTGAAGCAACCGGGAAACCCGCTCCTAAATTCATGGACGATGAAAAATTCGGCAAAGCAAATCATCCGATCGTGGGTGTGACCTGGCTGGAAGCATCTGATTATTGCCGATGGACCAGCAAGCGTTTACCGACGGAGCAGGAATGGGAAAAAGCCGCACGAGGGACCGATCGCAGGATGTACCCTTGGGGCAACGAGGTCGATCCTAAACGGGCCAACACCCGAGGCAAGGGTGACAACCAGCGATATACATCCACCGTGGACGGATTTTCGGAGGGAAAAAGTCCATACGGCGTTCTGAACATGGCGGGCAATGTCTGGGAATGGACCCAGGACTGGTATCTTCCCTATCCGGGCAATGAAACCCCCAATGACATGTTCGGGAAAACTTTGAAAGTCATACGCGGGGGGTCCTGGAAGGCCAACATGGACCTGGCGCGTTCTGCGGTTAGGGGGAAAGCCATGCCCGACCAACGTCAATACTATATCGGATTCCGCTGTGTCAAACAGCCTTAACAGGGAGAATCATCAAATGCTGAATTTTTTAAAATATTTTGCGTTGCTAACTTTGGTTTTCTTCATCGCGCAACCGGTTTTTTCTGGGGAGCGGCCCAAGCATCCCTCCTCACACGGGGAAAAAGGCAAAGGAGGACACGGTTACGGCAGGCATAAAATGCCCCCGGACAATATCCCCGCGCATATTAAGGAAAGAACCAGCCAGGACAGGACCGGGGTCAATTTAAATAATTCCAAGGTCGGAATCCTGGGAATAAAAATAATGGCGGAATCTCCCGAACTGAAAAATGTCGTGTCCCTCGCCTTGAAACGGAACAAGCTGGGCGACGATGGCGTGAAAATTCTTTCCGAGTCGGAAACCTTCAAACATGTTCAACTGCTTTCCCTGTGGGAAAACGGTATCTCCGCCCAAGGCGCTCTCATGATCGCGGAGTCCTCCAATTTCAGAAATTTGAAAGAACTCAACCTGATGCGAAACGCCATCGGGGATGAAGGAATCGCCGCCCTGGTGGAATCCTCCAACACCCTAAATATTACGTTTCTGGACCTGAGCGAAAACCAGATTACGGATCAAGGAGCCATGGCCATCGCCCAATCACCGAACCTTTCCAATCTCAAAAGGCTGGATCTGTTCAGAAACAGTATCGGGCCGGAAGGATTCAAGGCCCTCCTGCAATCCAAAACCCTGATGAACCTGGAATATCTGGACATCATAGGGAATCCGATAGAGGCAGAGACCGCCTATAAAATTTCCGAGTCGCAAACCCTACCCAATCTCAAATCGTTGATCATGAATTGAGCAAGCAAGGAAGGAACTCATCATTCCATCGGGGTCAAAGTCGGAACCGGCGTTCGTTGTATCGGTCCAGATAAGCACGGACCGTCTGTGTCCCGTTCATGAAGACATCCAGCATTTCCTTGAGAGCCTCCACTTCCGTTCCAGGGTCCTTAGCCTCGTTAAAATTGCCGAATTCCGTGTTCAATTCCTGAATGCATTCCTCAATTTCTTCTTTAAATTCCATAATCCATTTTCAGAATGAAACAAAAAAACGCCTGCCCGGAAAATGGAAATTCCGGGCAGGCACTCGAGGGGAACTAAGCAATGCTACGACTATACGATTCGCAAAAACCCGGAAAGTTTCGAAAATTTTGTCATCGAAAAAATATTCCCGGTAAACACATCATTTATGCGGGTTTCCCGGCCCATCCTCCCAGTGTTTATGAATTAAAAAATTTTATCGATCCAACCCGGGGTATCAAAATCCTCTGATTTATAACCATATTTTCTATAAAAACGGCGGAGAATCTTCCTAACCGCCTCCGAGTTGCCTATACCGGGTTTGCCTTCATAGCGTTCCTGGTCCAGGTAATATTCCCTGGCCTTTCTCAAGTGATAAATGGCATCGAGGCCTTTACCCACCTGGTCAAAAATCAAACCCATTCGATGATGCGATTCAGGATTTTCAGGCTGCAAACTCACGGCCTTCTCGAAAATTGAAAGAGCGCGAAGGAAATATTCGTTTTCTTCATAAGCGAACCCAATTTTTTTATACAACTCCACATCCTGCATGTCAATTTTTAGTGCACGAGAAAAATAGACTTCTGAAACCTTAACGATCCCTTTTTCCAAAAATGCGAAACCGATGTCAAAATGCAATGAAGTATTTTCCGGATCAGCCTGTGCCGCCCCGGCCAGATACTCTGCAGCCTTTTCATAATAAGCGGGGTATTCCTTTTCCAGGAATGCGGTTCCGACCTCATAGGACACATCCGTATCATCAGGCCTGAGTCTTATGGCCTCCTCCACATGCCGCACGGAATAAAGATAAAAACCATTTTCCAGGTAACGCAGGCCGATTTTTTTGTGAAGCACGGCATTCCTGGATTCAACCCCGACGGCGGCGCCGAAATATTTTATGGCCCTGTCAAAATAGTTCTCCTCCCAGAAAAACTCGCCTATTTTATAGTTCAGCGATGCTTTGTTTTTCTCCAATTCGAGCGCTTTGTTGAAATAAGAAACCGCATCCCGCTGGCGGTCATGCTGCCAGAAAAACTGTCCTATTTTAAAATAAAGGGGAACATTATTATTTCTCAACCCGAGGGCCTTGTTGAAATAGGCCATGGCCTTTTTCTGCCGGCTTAATTCCCAATAAAACACACCCAAGTCATAATAACCATCCGGGTTTTTCGGATCATCCCGGATAGCCTCGTTAAGCGCCCGGGCTCTTAATCTCAAGGTATCCCTCTTGTTTTTGATTTTTTTTGCTTCGGATATTTCTTCCGCTTCGGCGCCCTTTTTCAGCAGCAAAGTTCCCCCAGCAAAAAATACTGACCAAACCAACAAAAATAAAATGGTTTTCGTAACCCTTCCGTCCATCGAATCTTCCTTGCTAATCAATGATCCAACGACCCTCAATCGGTGTTCTTCTTTTTTAATTGTGAAGCGTATTTTATTTTGAAATCCCGAATATATTTTCTCGACCTGGCCAGTCTCTTAACCCGCTCCTTATCCCAGGATTTGGTCTGTTCCACCATAAGCCTCTCCGCCCTTTTCATATTTTTCAGGGCGTTCTTTCCGTCGTTTTCTTCGTCATAAGCGATAGCCAGGTGATAGCGGCTCAGGGGAAACTCCGGTCTCAGCCTGAGGG
>JAYZAN010000022.1:0-17737 GCA_036339675.1 Nitrospinota bacterium | reverse complement strand
AAAACTCCAGCACCGCCAAGCACGCATTTAACTGGTATAGCTCTAAATGCGGAACGCTGAAAATAAAAAGCGAGTGACTTATAGAACCTGGCCGCCAAGGCCCTCCCAGGAATTCGGTTACAGGCTTGCCTCATTGTTGTTTATTGTATAAAGTGGATAGAGTGCATGGGAGGAATAGACCTTGGAAAAAGAAAGTCTTCTCAACCAGACCCGGTTGGACAGGTTTATTTTACTGTCCTTCATACTGCACCTGATCGTCATCGTTATCCAGGGAATCCTCCCTGCCCATGTTTCCACTCCTCCCCCGCCTCCCCCTATTAAAGTAAAATATATCGAACCAAAAAAACCCGAATCCTTTCTGAAAAGCGGCACGATCATCGATGCCCCGAAACCGAAAAAAATAGAAAAACCCAGAACCTCGGAGCTTCTGTCCAGCCACGATAGCAGGGCTCATTCGAACCGGGAAAAAACCGCCGTCAAGAAATACGTAATAAAAAAGAAGGTCATTCCCAAAGCCAGAGGTTCCCTTTTTACCGAGAAACTGTCGCAAGCAAGCAAAACAAAAAGCGTCTTAAAATCTCCCTCTCGCAAGACGGCTATTAAAAAGGAGGCTCCCCTGCTCCCGCTGTCGGACAAGGGAATTTTAAAACCGACGAAGGAAATCACTGAACAAGAGAACCGCTCTGCGGCCAGCTCGGGTTCCAGAGGAGCGTTATCCATCTTGGATGGCTTCGATGCACAAAAATATGCTTCCCTGGGTCCCCAGACGCCGGAAATGGAAGAATCGGACGATGATGAACCCGTTTCCCTGGATACCACAGAAACCAAATACGCTTCCTATTTCGCTCGCATCAAGTATCAAATCCAGAGAGTCTGGAGTTATCCAATCGAAGCGGCGCAGCGGGGAATCAGCGGAGAAGTGACCATCAGCTTTAAAATATCCCGGGACGGCAACTTGCTGAGCATCCAGACCGCAAACAAATCCCAGCACGAAGTCCTGGACCTGTCCGCCATCAAGGCCATTAAAGAAGCTGCCCCTTTTTATCCTTTTCCAGTTACTATTGAGAAGGACAAAATCTCTATAATGGCTACTTTTATTTATACTCCCACATACAGCAACGTGGACAATTAATGACCGGCGAAAAAATGGCTTCTACCAAATTGGCAGTTGTTGAGCTTCCCTCCCCTTCCAGGGAATGGAGTTTTTTATTCAGGAAAGATATTGCCGGCCTTAATTTATTCAAGCGGCTTATCCTGACACTGCAAAAAACGGGGTTGGAAAAATTCCTGATCCTGTCACGCAATCTGCCCGAACACGAACGTTGCAAGGCGGAGAACGATCTTAAAAATGACAACAGATTTAAAAGTCAACTGCACTGGCTCGACAAACCTGACGGCCTTGATGGGGAAGGCTGGAATAAAATTGAACCCCTTGCAGGGAACACGGGTTTCCTGTTGCTCCGGGGAAACATCGTGACCTCCTGGGAGGTGATAAAAGATTTCCTGACTTCAGCTGAACAATCCGATCTCTCCGGACAGGAGAAAATCGCACGTCTTTCCTTATCAAACGGCAATTCCCCGGACATATACTTGGTCCCCAGCAGCAGAATAAAAACTCTTGAAGAATTTTTTGAAAACCGGGTTATTCAAAATTCCATGGAAACCATTTTGCTCGACGGTTCGGATTATTTTTTGGAATCCATTAACAATACCGCCGAAGCTAGGGCCGCGGAAAAAAGTTTTATTCAACATCATAAAAATTATTATACACAGTTTATGGATGTCTGGCTGAATTCGGTATTTTCGCTCAGAATTTCCTCTCTACTGGTCAAGACCCCCTTAACCCCGAATCAGCTCACACTGTTCGGGTTGTTGATCGGGTTTCTGGCGGGAATTTGCTTCGCAAAGGGGGACTATATCAGTGGCTTGGGAGGAGGTTTCCTGCTCGCTTTCACGGGCATCTTGGATTGCTGTGACGGAGACGTGGCCCGCCTGAAATTTATGGAGTCCGATTTCGGAGAAACACTGGATACCATTTGCGACAACATCATAAACATTTTCATCTTTGTGGGTATCATGATCGGAACCATGAAAAATTTTGGATGGAACTATGCCCTGATTCCATTCGGATTTTTAGCCATAGGCGGAACATGGATATTTCTCCAGATATACATCCCTAAAGGAGGGAAAGGTTCATTTTTTAAAAAATCCGGTATCTATGAAGTCATTTTGCTGTTGGCCAGCCGAAATTTCATATATATAATCCTGTTGTTCGCGGTTATTGGAAGGCTGGACTGGTTTCTCTGGATAGCGGGAATAGGTTCCAACATATTTGCCCTGACACTTTATCTTACCCGAAAAAAAATTCTCAGGTCCCCTGTAAACTTAATCAATAATTAAGTTCCAAGGCCCCTGGAACAGTCTCTTTTTTTAATATCCCTTTACTTTTACATCCGATGTTGATATTTCCCTGTATCCTGATATTCTTTTAGGTATCCTAGAATCCCTCGGATCTCAACATGAGTGAAGGCCAGAAAACATCCACGGACCCTTTGAATCAGGATCCTCCCATTGGCATCATACTTCTCCGCCCTATCGCCCCCACATTAAAAATAACCGACTGGTGCGGATTTAAAATCGCCGGGGTCCCGCTATTGCTTCGGAATATTCTAACCGTTCAAGGAGGGGGCCTGAAGCGCATTCTATTGCTGGACCTCACTCAAAGCAGTCTGGATGAAACTTTTCGCCACCGAATTTTAGGGGACCAAAGAATAAATATTGTCGTCGACTGGGTTTCCAAAACCGGAGACCTGGAGAAACTTTTAAACAACGGTGACCCAATACTTTTAATGGAAGGGTCCGTGCTCTACAACAAGGAGGAAATCCGATCAGCGACTCAGGGCAACCCCCCGCAATCGTTTGAGTCTCTGGACAAAAGGGATCTCATAAAACTTCTGGAAAATCCCGAAACTGCAAACGCCGCATCCATATCGGATATCACTAAAACCCGGATGGGGGACATCGAAGCATCGAATTCGTTAAGGGTGGGTCTTTTGACTGGGAGAGAGCGCTCCAAAATCAATTCAAAAGCGGATCTCATTTCACAACACGAACAACTGCTGAACACCTGCGGATTGAACAATGACAGTTTTATGGACCGTTTGATAACACGGTCTATTTCCCGGCGGTTGACCCGCCTGTTTCTGGATACTCCTTTCAGCCCCAACCAGATCACATTTTTCAGCTTGATAATCGGCCTGGTTTCGGCTGGCTTTTTTTTCCAAGGCACATATCTGACAGGCATGATCGGAGCGGGCTTGTTATTATTTTCCGCTTGGATCGACTGTACGGATGGTGAAATAGCCCGTCTGAAGTTCATGGAATCGGAACTGGGCAGCAAGCTGGACCTTCTTTCGGATAATATCGTGCATTTTGCGGTTTTCTTTTCCATCGGCATGGGACTTTATTATTCAACCGGACAGGCTGTCTATAAGACTCTGGGAGCGTTCGCGGTTCTTGGAAGCCTGATTTCATTTGTTCTATTGAGCACCCAAATCGTCGAAAAAAAATCCATGGCCGGCGCAGACAGTTCCGTAAGCACAGAAAAAAATTTCGCGGACAAACTTGCCAATCGGGATTTCACGTATTTTCTTCTCCTGATGGCCCTGGCGGGCCGATTGGATATATTTATAATTATCACTGCACTGGGCGCTAATGCGTTCGCGCTTTATCTTGTGTATTTCAAAACCAGATCGTCATTGTCCCTTACTGGAAATCGTTGAAGACGGCCGGATATCATCATGGAATGCTCTGTTGAAAAAATCACTGCGGCTTTGAACCTGGGAAAATCAGAAGGCAACAAGAGGATTCTGCTCATGGGGTCCGGCTGTTCTGTCAAAGCGGGACTGCCCGATTCGACAGGGATCATAGAATCCAAGGAAAAGCAACCGGCTGTCTGCACAGAAGATACCCGAGAAAATACCCAGGAAAAAAGTTCCAGTTAAAGTCCGGACTCCACCCTCGCCCCGTTCGAAATAAAATCCTTCACTTCTTCCATCTCATCGACCACGCGGCAGGAAGGCAGAGAATCGATGAACTGTTTTCCATATCCCCTGCTAACCAATCGGGTATCCAGAATGGACACCACTCCCGTATCGGTTTTTTTTCTGATCAGCCTTCCGAATCCCTGTTTCAACTGGATGATCGCGCGGGGAATCTGGTAGTGAACAAATGGGTCGATGGAACTTTTTTTCAAGTCCTCCAGCCGCGCTTCCGTTAAAGGCTCACTGGGTACATCGAAAGGAAGCTTGGTGATGATCACACTTTTAAGAGCTTCTCCAGGGATATCCACCCCCTGCCAGAAAGAACTGGTCCCAAAAATCACCGACGGGGTTTCCTTGAATCTTTGGATCATCTGTCTGGTTGGAATATCCCCTTGTTTCAGCAGTTGATAATCTTTTCGCATAAATTCCAACTTGACATAAACCCGGTTCATGACCGCGTAGCTGGTAAATAGGATAAATGTTTTCCCTTCCGTGGTCTGGATCAACTCCTTGGCCCGACAAGCGATCCCCTCCACATAACGTTCTACCTCGTCCCCGGGTTCCGGCAAATCCCGCGGCACATATAAAAGAACCTGGGCCCGGTGATCGAAAGGGGAATCCAGAACTTTTTCCCGGTTCGGCTGATATCCGATACGCTCTTTTATGAATTCAAAATTACTTTGAGTCGTCAATGTCGCCGAAGTGAGAACCATTCTGCCGATTTGTGCGAAAACCTGCTGGTTCAATTCTTCGGCCACTTGAATGGGAACGCCTCTCAAAACGGCACGGGGAAATCTTTTTCTCTGAACAATCTCAAGCCAGTAAACATACCTATCAAAATTCTGGTTCAAAAATGCGGAGAGGGTATTGTTAAATTCAAAGCAGCGGTTTGCTGCGGCAGACACTTCCAACCGGTCTTCTTCCGACCCCAGGACACCCTCAAGCGTTTTCAGACCTTCGTGAAGGTCTTTCATCGGGACATAAATATTATTGTCCATCAAAACAGGATTATAAAAACGCAACACCCGATCCTCGCGGCCGTAATCCTCGAAAATTTTATCGAAAAACGTTCCCACCGCGGCGCGGGCGTTTTGCACCAGTTTCAGGACTTCCCCAACGGATTCATGCTGGATTCGTCCCAGTATCCCCCGCCGGGTCCGCGGGTGAAAAAGCCGATCCAGGTGATAAATCAGGCCGGAATTGGATATCTCCAGACCGAGAAACGTGGTCGCCGCCTCCTCCAGGTTTTGCGCTTCGTCGAACACCACCGCGTCGAAGCGCGGCAAAACCGCCCCACGGTTCGCGACATTGGCAAAAAACAAATGATGGTTAACGATCAACAACTGGGAGGAAAACCACTTCCTGCGTTCCTTGAAATAAAAACATGCGTTGTAACTTTCGCAATTCTTTCCCATGCAAAGGTCTTTTTGACGGCCAACGTCCTCCCAGACTTCCGCCATAGGCTCAAAAGAAAGATCATTCTTTAAACCGCTCGGGGTCGTCCCGGCCCAGTCAAAAATCTGTTGAAGCTGGGTTTCGTATCCCGGCCGGGTGAACATCCCCGCCTGGCTGGCCCGCTTGAGCCTTCTAAGCGATAAATAGTTCTCATGCCCCATACAAAGTGAATAGCGAAAATCGAGCCCAAGCTTTTGGCGGATCAGGGGGATATCATTAAGCAGGATCTGCTGCTGGAGAGTTTTGGTGTAGGTGGATATGACGATTTTCTTATTGTTCTCAAGGGCCCACAGTATTGAGGGAACCAGATAACTGAGGCTTTTTCCCGTTCCTGTTCCCGCCTCAACGATCAGATGCTCTCCGTACGCAAGCGAACGCGCAACCGCCTCCGCCATTTCAACCTGCTGTGGGCGGTATTCGAATCCGGGCATATTTTTCGATAATATGCCGTTCCCAGAAAAATATCCTTTCACTCGATCAACCAGTTCCATAGTCTGGTATAGTAAGCGCAGTCACCCCACGGGTAAACTTAATTTTAAAAGGAACCTCTAAAAATTTGTCCAGCTCTGACGTCTCCAGACATTTCACACTGTTGATGGGTTCCATGAAGCTTTTAGCCGTTTGGCTCAGCCTGGTCCTCTTTTATACGACAGCCGTTCACGCGGAAACGGATGACAGGGGCAAAACCCTTTCTACAGCGATCGATGTTCTGGAAGAAACCATGAACACACCGGACGAACAGATACCCGCCGAACTAGTATCCCAGGCGCAGGCGATCATTATCTTTCCCACCATGGTCAAGGGCGGTTTCATGGTCGGGGCCCGATACGGCAAAGGGGTGGCTTCGGTGCGTTCAAAGAAAAATCACAAATGGGGACCGCCCGCCTTTTTATACACCACCGGGTTGAGTTTCGGGCTACAAATAGGGGCCGAAGCGGTGGACCTGATTCTGCTTGTCATGACACAAAGAGGCATTGAGGGTCTGCTTAAAGGCCAGTTCACCCTAGGCGGGGATATCGCCATATCCGCGGGGCCGATCGGCCGTCATGCCGAAGCCTCCACAGATATCCTCATGCAGGGGGAAATCTATTCCTATTCAAGAAGCAAAGGCGCCTTCGCAGGAATCTCCATCAAAGGAACGGTCATCACCGCCGACAAGGAAGCCAATGTGGAATATTACCAGCGCACGTTAAACCCGAAACAGATTCTGGTCGAAGGAGCCGTTAAAAAATATCCTGAAACCACCAAAAGGTTCATGAAGTCCCTGAACCGAATCATCCCCTACAAAAAAAATCCGGCAAATTACCCTGACCTGCCGGGATCCTTATCTTTTCTAAATGGAAATAATTTTTTCCCGGACCCGGGCACTGATCATATCCAGGGTGATGACCACGACAGCAATGGCAAGTAGCGCGGTCCCCGCCTCGTTGTATTTAAGCAGATTGATCCACTGTTGAAGCAGGAAACCGATCCCTCCCCCTCCCACAAACCCGATTATGGTCGACATCCTCACATTGATGTCCCAGCGGTAAAAACCCAGGGCCAGAAATTGTGGGAATACCTGCGGGACCACCGCGTACAGGACAACCTGCGAGGGCGTCGCTCCTGTGGCGGTAATGGCTTCCACAGGGCCCGGATCAATGCTTTCGATTTGTTCCGAAAAAAGTTTTCCCAACGCGGCCACGGAATGCAGCCCCAAGGCCAGAACCCCGGCAAAGGGCCCGATGCCCACCCAGACCGCGAACAAAATAGCCATGATCAACGGTTCGATGGATCTCAACACGTTGAACAGCGTACGCACCAGATAATAGATACCGGTTCCGGGAAGATGATTGGTCATCAGATTCCGGGCTCCCAGAAAACTGAGGGGAGCGGCGATTAAAATCGCCAGAGTGGTCGCCATCAGGGCCAGAAAAAGGGTCTCGACCATTTTGTCCAGGGTCAATTCCAGGGTATGGCTCATTCTCCATCCCCCGGTCTGCCACTCTAAAACCGCACGAACGAGCTGCACCTTCCCCCTTGCAGACGGGGGAACCTTGAAATCCTTTTCAAATCTTCCCTGCGCATCGGTTTCAATGGTGCCCAGCAAAAACTCCTGCTCGATCGAATTGATCCAATACAGAAATCCTTTTTGCCCGGGCTGTAAATGGATTCCCTCAATTTTTAACGGGTCCCCGATCGCTCCCCTCCTGTGAGAAAGTATCAAAGCGATACCTTCCTTCGGGGACGTCGAGAGTTCATCCCGAAGGACTTCTCCGAGTAAAAATTCCGTCTCCACAACCTGGGAATCGGTGTTCGCCACAAACAGATCAGGAGAAAGGAGCTCGCGAACCAGCGGCTTGATGAGATGCGCGTCGCGAATCAATTCCCAAAAATTCATTTCTGTGACCTTCCACCCATAGGCGTATACAACGACTACGACCAAGGCGACAAAAAAGAACCTGGTTTTTGCGTAAAAAGGACGAAAATTCTTTTGGGAAAAATCCGGATGAGAATTATCCATGATTCAGCTGGGCAACGCCCGGAGGAAATAGGAAACCGTTTGATTCGCGCCTTGGCAACATGGCCATCTCTTTAATCTATTAGCAAACTGGCCCTGCGCCGAACAGCCACCCGCGTGGCGCCACTCACCTAGGCGTAGTTGGCTGAAACCCTGACTTATACTCAATAATGTCTGAGCGCAAATAAACGAATCGACCTATCCCCCGCCCGCGTGGCGGGCTCAATCCAGTTCAAATTCTTCGCGCCAGTCGGAATCATCCGTCAGAGGTTTTTGGTCCTTTTTTTCGAGAAAAAAATTTTCCAGGACCAGGGTGTCCATTTCCGTCCTCATGAAACAACGATAGGCTTCCTCCGGAGTGCAAACGATCGGTTCTCCCCTGACATTGAAAGAAGTATTGATGAGAACCGGGCAGCCGGTCTTCTCTTCGAACGATTTGATCAGTTCATAATAACAGGGATTGGTTTCTTCATGAACCGTCTGAATCCGCGCGGAATAGTCCACATGGGTGATGGCGGGAATCTCAGACCGGGGAACATTCAACAGATCGATCCCGAATAATTTTTTCTGTTCATCGGTCATCTCCTTTCGTTTATCCTTTTGGACAGGCGCCACCATCAGCATATAGGGACTTTTAGACTCCATTTCGAACCAGTCATTGACCTTTTCATAAAGCACGGAAGGGGCAAACGGGCGGAACGATTCCCGGTATTTGATTTTGAGGTTCATGGTGGACTGCATCATCGGGCTCCTGGCGTCCCCGATAATGCTACGCCCACCCAGCGCGCGCGGGCCAAACTCCATCCTTCCCTGAAACCAGCCCACCACCTTTTCGTCAGCAAGGTGATTGACGACTTCGGTGATCAATTCTTTATTCTCAAATTTTTTATAAGGGATATTTTCCCGGTCCAGAAAGGCCTGAATATATCTTTCATCGAAGGAGGGTCCGAGATAGGCCCCTTTCATGGCATCCATTCCGTTGACCGTCCGCGAATTGCCGAGAACCTGATGCCATATGCATAAAGCCACACCGAGCGCTCCGCCCGCGTCTCCAGCAGCGGGCTGAACCCATATATCATCGAAAACTTTTTCCCGCAGTATCTTTCCGTTACCCACACAATTGAGCGCCACCCCGCCCGCCAGGCAAAGATGGTTCAATCCAGTAATTTTTCTGACATAGCGCGACATTCGGAGCATGATCTCTTCGGTCACCGATTGCAGGGAGGCCGCAATATCCATTTCCCTCTGTGTCAATTTTGATTCCTGGAAACGCGACGGAGCCCCGAACAGGTTCGCGAACTTTTCATTCGTCATGGTGAACCCACCCAGGTAATCGAAGTAGCTCATGTCCATCCGGAAAGACCCGTCTTCCCTCAAATCCAGCAGATGTTTGATAATCAGATCATGATATTTGGGTTCCCCATAGGGAGCCAGACCCATCACCTTGTATTCCCCGCTGTTGACCTTGAATCCGAGGTAATAGGTGAAGGCGGAGTACAACAGCCCCAGAGAATGCGGGAATTTCAGTTCCTGGATCAGTTTAATCCGGTTTTGACGCCCTGCCGCAATGCTGCTGGTGGCCCATTCTCCCACTCCATCCATGGTGAGGATGGCCGCATTTTCGAACGGAGACGGGAAAAACGCGCTCGACGCATGCGATTCATGATGTTCAGAAAAAAGAACGGGGCCTGAATAATTCAGGTAGCGCCGAATATTGTTTCGGGTCCAGATTTTATCTTTCAACCAGAGAGGGAGGGCGGACAAATACTGGCGGAGACCCCGCGGGGCAATACAGAGGTAGGTTTCAAGGATGCGCTCAAACTTTATGAACGGCTTGTCGTAAAACCCGACGTAATCCAGGTCGGAGGTGGTGACGCCGCCCGCTTTCAAACAATATTCCGCCGCCTTCACAGGAAAATTCTGGTCGTGCTTTTTCCGGGTAAACCTCTCCTCCTGTGCCGCGGCAATAATCTCCCCGTCCCGCACCAGACAGGCGGCCGAATCGTGATAAAAAGCGGAAATACCTAGAATATTCATTGCGGGAAGAATACAGATATTATGGTTATCTAATCATACTCTCTGCGGTGAACCAGAGAAGGACAAGCCCTGCCAGCAAAACCCCCGCGTTCAATTGGACGGAAAGAGAGTGCAGGGACTTGAATTTCGCCTGCAGTTCTTCCCGTTCCCTGTCCGTCGCGGACCTGATCTTTATTTTCAGATCACGGGCCCGGGGATTGATTCCGAACCCCGCGAACAGACTGAACACCAGCATGATCGATACAAAAGCCAATTTTAAGCCTGTTTGAGGCAGTTGTCCCAGAAACAAAGTAACCATGGCCAGTCCGCCGCATACATACCCCAAAGCGTAATACTTGGGAAAAACGGCACCCACCACTTCTCCCGCTTTTTCCCTGTCCAGGGTTTTAAAAATTGAGGGTGCGGTGAAAAAAGAAAAAAATACGATACCGCCAATCCAGCAGACCAAACTGCTGATATGTATGAAATAGATTAAAGTCTGGCCCATAAGGGAGCCTCTAAAAATTGCTCGCAGGCGGAGTACCTCCGCAAGAAATATTCACGGTCTATGATCTGCACCCAATGATCATCGTAGGCTCAAAATCTATTAGCCATTTGCCTCCGCGCCGAGCGGAATTGCGAAACCGTAGAATTCCGAATTATTAAAAGCGCCCATAAAAAATCATTCCGTCTGTGTGGAAACGGCATCGGCGATTTCATCCAGGATTTTTTTCGCAGCGTTCTTCGGGTCGGACGCCGTGCGGATCGGACGTCCCACAACAAGGTGGTCGGCTCCCCGGGCCACCGCTTCCGCCGGGGTGACGATGCGGATCTGGTCATCATTCTTCACCACGCTCCATGAGGGGCGGATTCCCGGCACGACCACTTTGAATTCCGGCCCGCAGTGGTTTTTAACATCCGCCGCCTCTTCACCGGAACAAACCGCTCCCGCGCACCCGGAAAGTTTCGCGGCCCAAGCCCGGTCCACAACCAGTTGTTTAAGCGTTTTACCCTCTCCGAACCCCAGCCTTGGCAATTCATACTCCCGCAAACTTGTCAGAACGGTCACCGCCAATACTTGTAGTCCCGATTCACCGAACTCCCCGGCGGTCTCGAGGATTTTCTCCCCTTCCCCGCAATGAACCGTGATAAACCTGGCTCCGTGGTCCGAGGCCGACTGCAATGCGCCCTGGACGGTGACGGGGATGTCATGCAGTTTCAGATCCAGAAAAATTCCAGCAGTACTGTTGTCCGAGATCGCCTGCAACACCTGGGGGCCTTCCTTGACAAACAATTCCAACCCCACCTTGAAACAGCCAACAACTTCTTTGAGCAAGCGGACGTACTTCACCGCCTCCTTGCAATCGGGGACATCCAGCGCAAAGATAAGTTTGTCTTTGATTTCTTCAGGAAAATCCATATGCCGGTTTCAAGTTAACGATTCTGCTCGAAACGATGATAGAATTTTTCAATTTGATTGTACAGGTTAAAACCCCTGTCTGACCAAGGCCTGATTTTCAGAACATCACACCCCGCCCCCGGAAGGAAAAATAAAATGATCCAGAAAGCGGGTCATCATGGAGCCATCTTGTACCGAAACCTGAACAGATTCCGGGATTCCTCCATTCAGTTCACTGTAAATCATGGACGGGATATCCCCACCCGCATTCAGGGTGTGCACCGAGCCACTTCCGAAACGCAGGTTAAAATCGGTGAACCAGAATTGATCCGATGAGTCCAGAATTCCCTGGAGCGTGCAGGGTCCTTTAAGATTCAGCTTGGTCCCCGCTGATTTGGCGATATCGATGATTCTTTCATCGAGGCGGATCCTGCTGACCCTGACTTCCCCGCCCTGGACCACGAGTCGTTCTCTCGGCACCACTAGAAGCGGCACTCCCTTTCGATCGGAAAACCAGTCGATGCTGAATTCTCTTCCGGGAACAAATTGCTGAAACACATGACCGGAACATTTACGGGAATAGAACTCCAGGTCCTCCCGGTTTTCGATCCGGTAACAGTCTTTGCCGCCCTCCCCCGTTCTCGGTTTTGCGATCATCGGGAAAAACGGATTCTTCTCCAGCGAGGACGCTGAAACCGTTTCCGGTGCGGGAAGATCATTGGATTTTAAAAATTCCGCCAGTTTTAATTTGTCGTGGCAAATTTCGATCGTTTCTGATCCGGCCAGGTAGGGCAGAAGTCCTTTGTCCATAAATGTCCCGCGGTGGCGGTCCAGAAAATCGATGGCCTTATTGGTCAGAGGCAGGATCAGGTTGACGGATTCTTTGCTGCAGATCTCCTCAATCGATTCCAGACAACCCGATTCCGAAAAAGGAGGCAACGTGAATGAAGCATCCATGAGGCACGATGCGGGAGCTTCGGGGTCGCTGTCCGCACCGATCATCCGGCCTTTCATCTTCAGACGGGCGCGGGCTCCCTGAAAAGACTTGATGAGCGATACCCGCCAATGGTGAGCAAGAAAAAGGATATTGGTTTCCGTCATAAGAACTCTTTAACGAGGGTCATAAAATAATCCGTTTTTCTCACTGGTGGACAAGCTTGTCGAATTCGCACAGAATTTTAGCCGAGGCCCCCCAGACGCGATGGGTGTCATGCCAGTAAGCGACCATTTCCTCGGAAAGTTTGTATCCCACATCCCTTTGCTGGGTGGAAAGCAGTTTAACAAACGGAATCTCGAGAATCTCTTCCACCTCATCACTTTCGTTGGTGACTACTGGGGTTTTATCCAGCACCGCCACAAAGGGAGTCACTTCAAATCCGGTCTGAGTGTAAACGATGGGGAAACGCGCGATCACTCTCTCTACAGGCAATTCCAGTTCCACTTCCTCCTCGGTTTCACGCAGGGCGGTGCCCAGCAGATGCTCATCCTCGGGTTCAAAGACCCCGCCCGGGAAGGCGATCTCTCCCGGATGAATCTTTAGGTCCAGAGAACGCTTTATCATCAACACATGGGTCTTATTGTGTTTGGGATAAAGGATCACCATGACCGCCGCCCGCTGCGGGTGGGGGTCCACAATCTCATTCTCATTGCGAACCACCGAGAAATGATGTTTTAACTTTCTCTTCAATAAAAACAGATCCATATTTTTCTAACAACCAGATAGAAACATCATCCCCTTGTCCATACCTTCTTGAAGTCTTCCTCGTCGAAACCGACCGTGATGCGGTCCTTGTCGACGGAGACGGGCCTTTTGACCAATCGCCCGTTGGAGGCAAGCAGATCGAGGGCCTCGGATTCCGTCATGGATGAAATTTTATCCTTGATCTTCAGTTTTTTGTACTGCTCCCCGCTGGTGTTGAACAGTTTCTTCATTCCTTTCGCCCGGATCGCTTTTTTCAGGACCGCTTTCGGGGGCGGAGTCAAAGTAATATCCAGTTCCTGGTAACCAATTTTCCAGTTATCGAAAAATTTTTTGGCTTTTCGGCAGGTCCCGCATTTATTATAAGAATAAAACTTCATTCGAACTCCTTTTCAAAGAAACCTTTGCATAACCCGTGACTCTTCGCCGCCCTCGGCGTCATCGCAAGCCGCTGTCAGCGGCGCGACGATCCCGGTTTTCTGGATTGCTTCCAGCTTCGCAAGCTCGCGGTCGCAATGACGAGAAAACTATAGCCCGCTATTATTTTAGACGCGGTGAAGAATCTCAGTTTTCCCGTTCATACATACTTATGCAAAGGTCTCCTTAATTAATACGATTATACATTTTCAATTCGTAAAGAGCCGAGGATACTCCTCAAAAAACTCAAGATACAAGATATTGTACCACTTATTATGTATCACCCTATAAATGGTATATTTTCTCTTTACAACGCCCAGCCATTAAGCTAATCTCTTTAATAGTTTAAGGTTACACCGACCAACCTCAGCCCGTTTGCCGGATCATGATGCACCTCAAAAACCTGGAATTGGAAGGATTCAAATCTTTCGTCGACCCCACCGAAATCAAATTCACCGAGGGGTTCACGGCCATCGTCGGCCCCAACGGTTGCGGGAAAAGTAACGTTTCCGACGCCATTCGCTGGGTGATCGGTGAGCAGAGTTCCAAATCCCTGCGCGGAACCCGGATCACCGACCTGATTTTCAACGGCAGTGCCATGCGAAAACCGGTCAACCGGGTGTCGATTTCCCTGACCCTGACCAACGTGCCCGCGGGACTGCGCATCGCCAACGTGCCCAACATGTCGGAGGAAGTGAAAGTCACCCGCTGCTACCACCGTTCCGGCGAGAGCGAATTCTATATCAACCAAGTGCCCTGCCGGCTGAAGGACATCACCGACTTTCTGCTCGATGTGGGTATCAGCCCGAAAGTGCTCACCGTCATCGAGCAGGGACATATCCAGGACATCATCAACGCCAAACCCGAGAACCGCCGCATCCTCATCGAGGAAGCCGCCGGGATCCTGAAATTCAAGCATCGCAAAAACGAGGCTCTCCGCAAGCTGGAGAGTTCGCGGCAGAACCTAGAGCGCATCACCGACATCGTCCAGGAACTGGGCCGGCAGGTTGAATCCCTGAAACGCCAGGCCGCCAAGGCGGAACGGTACAAGCGCTACCAGGGAGAGATCAAGGAAATTTCCCTGAAATTATTCGCCCGGAAAACCCGGCGGTTCGAAAACGAACTGAAAGAAATCGAAGAGCAACTGGGCCAAAAGACCGAACAGAAAACCCATTGGGCGGCCCGATCCTCCACCCTGGAAAACGACATTTTCAACCTGAACCTGAATATCGAGGAAACCGTAAAAAAGCTTAACGAAATGAAGGAGTCTATCCACGAACTGTCGAACCGGATCGGGAAAAACGAACACGGGATCGAACTGAAAAAGGCGCAGATCGCCCAGGCCGAGGAAGCCATCCAGGAAGCCACCGGAGAAATCGCCAGGATGAACGAAGAGATCGCCTCACTGGTCAACGAGGTCGAAGCGCAGAGAAAAGAACTGGGCAACATCTCCGAGAACATCAACGTGCAGGAGATGGAACTGGAAAGGCACAACGAAGAAATGCAGAAAACCAGGCAGTCACTGGCCCGTCTGGAAAAAAGCATCCAGGAAAGCGACCAGAAAGTGCTCGAGGTGTACCACCAGATCGCCCGCGAGAAAAACAGCCTGACCGCCCTTGAGACACGCCGTCAAACCCTGGAAGCAAGAGACTCACGACTGGAGGAAGAGCAGGACCAGACCGATGAGGAAATGGAAGCGCTTCGCTCCATCTTGGCGGCGGCGGAAAACGAATACTCCCGGAAGGTAGAAGATGTGGAATCCCTAGCGGCCCGGCGCGAAAATCTCGGCCGGGAAACTTCCGAGTCCAAAAGCACTCTCGAATCTCTCAACGAGCAATTGTCTACTTTGAAGGAGAAGCATCTCGCCCAGTCCTCGCTCCTGTCTTCCATCAAGGAACTTCGAAACAAATTCGAGGGATTCCATGAAGGGGTCAAGTCCCTCATGTCCACCGATCTTAACGGCGACCGTCTGGCAGGACTGAGAGAAGTCCTGGTGGATGTTCTGAAAACCCCGCCGGAATACGAGCAGGCCATCGAAGCGGTCCTGGGTGAAAAACTTCAAAGCATCATCGTCAACTCCTATGCCGACACGGTGGAAGCCATCGGCTACCTGAAAGACCATCACTCGGGACGCGGGTCTTTCATTCCCATGAACCCCAAGGGGGTCCCTTCCCAACCGGTGCAGCTTAACGGCAATACCAGGGTGGTGGGAAAAGCGGTGGATTTCATCGATTGCAAGGAAGAGTACCGGCCCATCATCAACCATCTCCTGCAGAATGTGGTCATGGTCAACGACCTGAACACGGCGGTGCATCTGCATGAGCATCCCGAATTCAACGGGACGGTGGTCACCCTCAACGGAGAGATGATCGACGCGCAGGGCCTGGTCTCCGGCGGGGCGGTCGAGGAAAGCCCGACGGGACTGCTCGCCAAGAACCGCGAGACTGAAGAACTGACGCAGAAGGTCAGCCGGTCCCAGAACGAACTGCAATCGTTGCAGTCTAAAGTCGAGCAACAGAAACAGGCCCATGCCGAGCTCGAAGACAGCCTGCAGGAAACCCGCAAACAGGTTCACCAAGCAGAACTGGTTAAAACCCACAACCAGAAAGACCTGGAACAACTAAAGAAAGATCTGCAAAGACTGGAAGACAAGCGGTCGACCCTGGACTACGAACGTTCCAGCGGCAAACACGAACTGGAGGAACTGCTGGGACAGAGAGAATCGTTACAGCAGGACCTGTCGGTCGCCGAGGCGGAAAAGGAAAAAGAAGAAGAATCCCTGGCCATAATCCGCAAAGACCTGGAAGGCTGCCGGGAAAATCTGGAGCAGAAATCTTCGGAATTAAGCGGCATCAAGGTGATGATCGCCTCCCTTAAAGGAAACCGGGAAAATACTCTGACGGAGATCAAACGGCTCGACCTGCACCAGGAAAATCTGCGCCAGAGAATCCAGCGGCTGGAAACCGAGCAGGCGGACAACCACAGCAAAATCGAGGAAACCGGAAAGGGCATCGAAGAGCTTGAGAAAACGATCCTCGACCAGGTTCACGATAAAGAACGGTTGACCGGAGAGAGCGTCCGTGAAGAAGAATGCCTGAACGAAAAGGACACCCAACTCAAAGAAATGGAGAAGGAAACCCGCGAACTCACCAAAAAGATCCAGGAACTGATGGAAGAAATTTCCAGGATGGAAATCCGGCGGTCGGAAACAAGGATGAAGATCACCCACATCGAGGAAAAGGCTTACGACGATTTCAACGCCACTCGCGATGAGATGATGCGCTACTACACGGAAGATTTCGACGAAGAAGAAGCCGAGGAGCGCATCCAGGAACTCAAAGGCAAGATCGCAAGGATGGGGGAAGTCAATCTTGCCGCCCTTTCGGATTTCGAGCAGATCAACGAGCGATACACCTTCCTGAAACTCCAGCAGGAAGATTTAAGTGAATCGATCCAGCTTCTGCACCAGACCATAGAGCGGATCAACCGGACCACGAAGCAAAGGTTCCTGGAAACCTTCGCAAACGTGAACGCGAACTTCAAGGAATGCTTCGCCCAGTTATTCAGAGGAGGCAAAGCCGTACTCACGCTCACCGACGAGTCCAATCCCCTGGAATCGGGCATCGAAATCACCGCCAATCCTCTTGGCAAAACCATGCAGAACATTTCCCTGCTTTCCGGCGGGGAGAAATCGATGACCGCCATCGCCCTCATATTCTCGGTGTTCAAGGTACGGCCCAGTCCCTTCTGCCTGCTGGACGAGGTGGACGCGCCACTTGATGAAGCCAACGTCATCCGCTTTCAGGAGATGCTGAAAGAGATGGCCATGGACACCCAGTTCATCCTCATCACCCACAACCAGAGGACCATGTCGTTCGCCGACGTCCTGTACGGCATCACCATGGAAGAGAGCGGCGTCTCCAAAGCCGTTTCCGTCCACCTCAACTAGGCCCCTCGACTTTTATCCAGTTCAAGCCAAACGTTTACACTTCAGTTTGAATTTTATTGAAGGAACGTTCGATGGTTGCGCAGGCTGTGCCAGAGTTCCCTGTCACCGCAAGGACCTCGCCAAAATCAGTCTGGCCATGGCCCGGAGGATGACTCAAAGGCACGAATATCTCAAGGTAACGCAGGCGTTTCTCACGAACGTAGCCCTTCACTATCGTGTAACCACCGCTGTATCCATGTTCCTCTTGAATCCGCTCAAA
>JAYZAN010000021.1:0-8276 GCA_036339675.1 Nitrospinota bacterium | reverse complement strand
ACATCTTTCATGTATTTTTCACGGTCCATTTCCTTGTTGCTCGGAAAAATCTCGAAAAGAGGATTAGGAAACTTTTTCGCAGGAGGGAAAAATTCGAAACTCCCCTGGTTCACTCTGTACACGGTGTTGTAGGTCCTGTATTGGGCGGCCACCCCGGCATAATCCCAGTTCCCCCTCTTATTGATAAACTTATACAATTCCGAAAAGCTGATTCCTTCATAGATGTTTATCTTACCAAGACTTCCTCTTGTGATTTTTGGTTCTTCATAGTCGAAATCGATGCTCCACACATCCGATTCATCCTTCCCGAAAACTTCCAGCTGATACACAATCTTCCATTTTATCCAAATATCAAAATATTCACATTCCTGGATGCGGTTTAAAAATTTATTCTCAATAAAATCGACAACGGCAGATTTTTCATTTTCCCGCTCGGCTTTATCGGCAGTGCGGGTGCGGATAGGTGTTACTTCGGCTACAGGTTTGAATTCCACACGGTAGCTGTCATCTTCCTTTATTCCTACAAACTCTGAATTCTGTCTATGTATTTTGGTCCCCGATGTGGTAATGACCGCTTCATCTCCAGAAAAAAATGTGCTGCATTGAATTCCCGGACAAAAATCCGAAAGGTCTCTTAAAAACTGCTCCTGGGTTGTCGGAAAAGAATACTGGTTGAGAAAACCGTATTCGTCCTTGTAGCGGAAAGCGGCGGAACCGGGAACCACGAATTTCGGTTGCAGGGCGGCGACCACTTTGAGAAAGGAACTGTACTCATCGAAAGGCAAGTTCACATCCTTGTGAAAGGTGAAGTTCCCTTCCAGAAGCGGCAGAAACCGATGATGGGCGAAATCTACCTGTCCGTAAAGCTTATGGATATATTTAATGATTTCGGGGTTGACGATCGTGTCGACCTGGTTCCAGATGGTGACTTCACCATCGCTTACCAGAAGCCCGTGCTCCGGGAAATCATCTGGATTGAGGGACGGGGTGGGAGTCAACGTCAATCCCTTTATTTCCATGGGGACGAAATCCTCCACCACCCGAATGTTTTTGAACTCCAGTTCCCCAAGTACTTCCTGCAGAATTTCATCGTTGGAGACCAGAACGACCGAATCGGGGCCCAATATTTGGTCGTTTCTGGCCAGGTAGGCCAGGGTCCTCACATCGAAATGGTCCTGATGCCTGTGCGAAAGGTTCAAAATGTCCACCCGCGGAACCTTTTCCTTTTTAAGTTCTATTTGAGGACAGAGGACATTGACCTCTTCCCACAAATCATCGAACCAGACCGGGTCGGTGAGGACGGTCGTGTCATTGGACTGGATCAGCAGGCAGGCATGTCCGATAAGAGTAGTTTTCACAATTTCTCCTGTCGATTTGAGATACTTTAGATTAACTAAACCCCAAAAATATCTCAAGGACATTCCCCGCAGCAGATTCTCCCAAATGGAAAAATATTTAATAACCAGTAATAAAATATTTGAGTGCTTTACAAAATTTTGGCATAGTAACAGGACACTTATTTTCAGGAAGGACAATATGGACGATACCGTACGTTTTGAAGAAGGCCATCCCTGCCCCATAAAGATTGAGGGCACCGGCGGCGGATTATCCTTTTCCCCCAACGGAGATATGCTCCTAATCGGACGGTTTCCCAACCCTTCTGAAGAACAACTGAAAGCCTGGGGTGGTGAGTGGAAAACCAAGCTGGCCGAGGAATCGGAATTCCCATCCATCCCCATGTTCGCCATTGGCAGCGAGAACTGGATACTGGAAACCCCCTGCAACCCGACCCAGCAGGAAAAGGAAACTCCAGGATTCTCAGAAGCGTTGTTTGCCAAGGAAGATTACGTCATGGTCGCGGTCCTCGTCTGCTCAGAAACCAACATCATAAAAAAAATCACTTACGTGACCCTAGACGAAATGTTCATCGAACGTATGGTCATGTCCTGGAATCCCTTCCGTCAGGAAGATAAATACAGCCAGACTTTTACTACAGAACGGTTCGTGGAGAAAATAAATGAAATATTCAACACCCGCACCTCAAAACAACTATGGATGAGCTCTACCTAGCCTCAACATTTAATTATCTGTGCAAATAAAGATAATTTTACTCGTCTCGCAGAATGAAACCTCCAAACGGCCTGTTTATTTATCCGGTTCTCTCCATCCTGATTGGGGCAAATACAACTAGTCCTTTTAGTTTTGAGGGAGTTGGATTCAACTTAAGGACTTTTGTTTACGCAGAAACTGTTCCTGCTGCCGACAAACCGGTTAGGCAGTCGCTGGTTGACATCAGCGATCCTGCCAAAAGGATCGTCAAGCGATCCATGGATATCGTGAGTATCTTATTATTAAGTCCATTCTGGGTCCCAGTGTTTGCAGTGCTCAGCCTAGGAATTCTTATGGAACAGATTATCACCTGGGATTTTGGTCCACTTCTTATAAAAGAAGAACGCTTTTCATCCGGGGCAAAGTTCAACCTGTATAAAATGAATATATTCCGGGAACATGCCCGCCAACGGTATATCCGCGAATCTGAAGATTATAAAAAAGAACCCACCTTCAATTTTCTGCAAAGTGATCCTGAGAGCCTTAGATATACGGGAAGACTCATGAAAAAATTCTACCTCGATGAGCTGGGACAGGTTTTCAATATCCTCAATGGCGAAATGTCTTTGGTTGGCCCCAGACCCCATCCCATTTACTCTGAGACAAATTTTAAACCCCCAAGGCAATCTCTGAAACCCGGGATATTCTGCTATCCCGCCAACAGGCATAAGAGCGGAGGTGATGCGATCTTAACCAGCACTTCCGATGAGGATTACCTGGCCCAGTACCGGGAAAGTTCCACATGGGGATTAATCAAGCTGGATGTTATGATCACTATGGACGGGATCAGAGCCGTTTTGAAAGGATTAGGCTAGCCCACAACGTGGGAAGAAACGGGAAATACCTTATCTTGCGTCCAACTTTCATTGATGGAGTACCTCCGCAGGTTAATTTAAAATTCAGTATCGCCCTACACGGTCATCGTTTGAGTAGAAGTTTTAGCAATTTCCCCGCCCGCGTGGGGAGGGATTGGGTCAATGTGTTTGTTTGCCCTCAATGACCAACGGGCACAAGTCAGAGTTTCAGCCAACCGCCCCCATGGCAAATGCTTAAGATTCGTATTCCTTGTCTTCGAGGTCTTCTTCCTCTTCCACGTCCTCGATTTCTTCGACTTCCTCCAGTTCTTCCTCTTCCTCTTCTTCCTCCACCTCTTCTTCTCTCTCGAATTCCGGATATTCCAGTTGAGTGAGGAATTCAGATTCCGCGAGTGCGTAAAATCCGTCTTCGGTATAGTTGTTTCCTTCGATATAGAGGCGGAGGAGGTTCGACATGGTTTCTGATTCAGCGATCATTTTCAAACCCTCGTCGGTGATGCCGTTGAATTCGACCATCAGTAGGGTGAGATTTTGAAAATTGGCGGATTCCGTAATGAAACAGATACCCCCGTCCCCGATCTTGTTGCGGTCCAGGGATAGCAGAACGAGTTTGTTCAGGTGTTCGGATTTGGCCAGATGCTCGATTCCCTTGTCCGTGATTTTATTCAGTTCCAGGTACAACTGGGTGATATCGGCCAGTTCCTCATTTTCAGATATATACTTACACTCGAGATCGCCGATCCCGGTGTTGCTAAGGTCGAGAATGGTGCCCTCTTCCCTCATCTTGTTTTTACACATGTTAATAATGAGATATCCGGCAAGGATTCCTTTGCCCTGGTCGGTCAATGGGTTTTCCGACAAGTCCACCTTCTGAAGTTTTGAAAACGTTTTGCTTTTGTCCAGTTCCTTCACCCCTTCGTCGGTGATTCCATTATGCCTTAGGTCCAGAATCTCCAGTTCCGGAAAAGCTTCCGAATGGACCAGGTGTTTAAAACCCTCATCGCCTATTTTATTGTCGGCCAGGACCAGAGAATTGAGGGCTTTGAGATGTTTTGCCTCAGCAAGATATTTCGCCCCCTCGGAGCTGATCCTATTCCAGGACAGGCGTAGAGATTTGAGGCTGGGAAGTTTATCCCCTTCCGCTAAATATTTAACTCCTTCATCCCCGATCTGGTTCTTGTACATCTTCAGCGATTCCAGGTTTCCTAGGTATCCGGATTCCATCAAGGCCTGGGTGCTGATGGGAGTCAGATTATTACTGCTGAGAGTCAGCCTTTTGAGTTGTTTGATAGATTTAGATTTGGCCAGGGCCACCACCCCGGGATCACCGAGTTTGACAAAGTTGAAATCCAGGATTTCATAGTCCCGGCTCAATTTGAACCCATTCCGGATCGCGCCTTCTATGTTGTAAAATTTCTTCTGTTTCATTTGCCATATCTTTGTTTATGAGATGTCTCCATTGTACACAACTACCGGACAACCGTTGACTCAAAAAACTTTTTCAGTGTCATAAAATACGCGTTGTTCGGAGCCATCATTATATCGTTGTGCCCCACCCCTTCCAGGATGACCAGTTCTTTTTGTTCTGATCCGGCCTGTTCGAAATTGAGTTGAGCCTCCTTTGAAGAAATCAGAAAATCATCCTCACCGTGCATGATTAGCAAGGGACAAATAACCCCGGAAATTTTTTTGCTGTTATTGAAAATCGCGTCCTCTTCCGGTGTGGTTTGATCAATCTTTAATCCCCTTCTTTCTACGAGGGGGATGGGGTCAGCGTACCCGCTTTCAATCACACAACAGGAAATATCCTTATATTTTCTTGAAAGTTCAATCGCCGAGGCACTCCCAAGAGATCTTCCCATAACACATATTCTGTCTTTGAGTTTTTTCTGGCTTTTTAAACTACGGCAGATGATATGGGCATCATCAAGAACTTTTCGGAGAGTGGGGAACCCCTCACTTTTGCCATATCCGCGATAATCCGCCACGATAAGTTCGGCGCTCAGGGCGGAAAAATAAGGCACTATATTGTCATAATCGGCAGCGATTTCCCCATTCCCATGAAAATACAGGAGGCTGAACTTTGATTTTTCTGACGGATACCGGCGCACATGCACCCGGATGGATTTTTCCACCTCCACATAAATCTCGTCCGAATCGGGTGGGGGAACGGACGGATCCCTGCGGGGAAAGAAAAGATTTTGATTGAACTGATCGGAATCAAAGATTGAAGACATAATGTAATTAATTAAAAATAATCCTCTAAATATAAAATTTTAAAAAAATTATTAAAGATGCTAGACCGACCCGAAATTCATTGAATTTTAAAATAATCCATGTGAAAATGTCCGATCTCAAGCAGAAATTTAATCGTTCCAATCCCTGAATACACAGGTCTTATAAAATAAATTGCTCCCAATATTGGGGGCAAGAAATAAATCCCTTTATTCTGATCAAAGGAGACAGCTTCAATGTTACTGGAAAAAGCACCTATTGAGAAACTGTTCCAATCACTGGAATCCTGCTACGAAAAAGCCAGAAAAAACCTTGGACGTGGTTTGACTGTAGTTGAAAAAATTCTATACAGCCACATGGACGCTGATACCGATTATTCCAAACTGCAGCGCGGAAATGCCAATATTGTTTTATATCCGGATCGCGTTGCCATGCAGGATGCTACAGCGCAAATGGCTATTTTGCAATTCATGTCCGCTCAAATGCCGGAAGTCATGGTTCCCACCACGGTGCACTGTGATCACCTGATCCAAGCCTACGTGGGTGTGGACAAGGATCTGCCGGCGGCCATCGACACGAACAAGGAAGTATATGACTTTCTGCGTTCCGCTTCGATGAAATATAACATGGGTTTCTGGAAACCCGGTTCCGGCATCATCCATCAGGTGGTTTATGAAAATTACGCGGTACCCGGGACGATGATGATCGGAACAGACTCCCACACCCCGAACGCAGGCGGAATGGGTACCATCGCCATCGGCGTCGGCGGCGCAGATGCGGTGGATGCCATGACCGGTCAGGGTTTTTCCACCAAAATGCCCCAGCTGGTAGGCATCAAGCTCAAGGGAAAACTTAGCGGCTGGACGGCCTCCAAGGACATCATCCTGAAAGTCGCCACCATGCTGACCGTTAAAGGCGGAACCGGGAAAATCCTCGAATATTTCGGTGAAGGAGCCCGCTCCTTAAGCGCCACCAGCAAAGGAACGGTCACCAACATGGGCGCGGAAATCGGCGCCACCACCTCTGTTTTTGGGTACGATGAAAGTATGGACCCATATCTCCGGTCTACGGAACGCGGTCCCATCGCCGATCTCTGTAAGCAATATGCCGATCAACTCCGCTCCGACAAGGAAGTGGAGGAGAACCCCGAGAAATATTACGACGAGGTCCATGAAATAGATCTCAGTACCCTGGAACCGCATATTGTAGGACCTCATACTCCTGACCTGGGCCGTACCGTGTCTGCCATGTCCAGTGAAGTCGACGAAAAAGGTTACCCGGAGAAAATCTCTGCGGCCCTGATAGGCTCCTGCACCAATTCCAGCTATGAAGATATGACCCGGTCCGTCAGCCTGGTTCGCCAGGCCAAGCAGGCAGGGATTTCAGTAAAAACCAATTTTATGGTCACTCCCGGTTCCGAGCGGGTTTATGAAACGATCAAACGGGACGGCATCTTGAAGGATTTTGAGGACGTCGGTGCTGTTGTTCTGGCCAATGCCTGCGGACCCTGTATCGGACAATGGAAACGGGACGATATCAAAAAAGGTGATGCCAACAGCATCCTGACCTCTTACAACCGTAACTTCGCCAAGCGTAACGACGGTAATCCGGAAACTCTCGGTTTCATCAGCAGTCCTGAGCTGGTCGTTGCCATGGCTTTCGGGGGATCCATGAAATTCAATCCCATGACGGACACTCTGAAAGATGGGAATGGCAAGGATTTCAAATTCAGTCCTCCGGAAGGAGAAATTCTACCCAGCAACGGTTACGCCTCTAAAGACAGCGGGTACGAGGCCCCCACCAAAACCGGTGAGGTGGAGATCGATCCTAAGAGTGAACGGCTGGCGTTTCTGGAGCCTTTTCCCAAACAGGACCCTGCGAAGGACTATCAGGATCTTCCGGTATTGCTGAAGGCCCAGGGGAAATGCACCACCGACCATATTTCACAAGCCGGTCCCTGGCTCAAGTTCCGCGGGCATCTGGATAATATCAGCAATAATATGTTTCTCGGTGCCATCAATGCGTTCACTGGTGAGACGGGCAAAGGAACTCACCCCATCACCGGGGAAAAGGAAATCGAACTCAACAAAATCGCCCGGAGTATAAAAGAACAGGGTAAAGGTTGGGTTGCTTTTGCCGACGAGAACATCGGCGAGGGTTCAAGCCGGGAGCACGCTGCCATGGAACCCCGGCATATGGGATGTCTGGCTTTCGCGGCTAAATCCTACGCACGTATATTCGAGGCCAACCTCAAAAAACAGGGCGTCCTGCCTTTCACGTTTGCCAACAAGGATGATTACGATAAGGTCCAGGAAAAGGATAAGGTTTCTTTTGAAGGACTCGAAAACCTGGCACCCGGCACCCCCGTCACCATGAAGCTCAAGCATGATAACGGGACGGAGGATTCAGTCACCCTGAATCATACGATGACCGATCAGCAGATCAATTGGTTTCATGCGGGATCTGCTTTGAATTATGTCGGTTCCCAAAAAAGTTGAACTTTAAAGGGTGGGTCGCTTGATGAAGTCGATATCAGGTTAGCCTTGGTGATACATTCTTTTGTCTCTTGAAAATCGCAGCAAGAAAAAACAAAATAAAAACCCGGGGTTGGTCCCAATCCCGGTTTTTTCCCTATTTATCCTGGGAAAAATGAATCCAGCCTTTTTTCTTGCCTTTTCTCCAGGTAATTTTCAGCCACTCTCCCTTTTGCCGGACAGGATGAACACAGGTTCCCTTGTTCAACCGGTTGCACACCTCACCGTTTTCCTTGAGATGAACCGTATAGGTTTTTCGCAGGGTGATGACTTCATCCATCGGTGCTCAGGAAGGGTCGGGCTGGATGTGGAGAGTCTGGGTCCTTGTAAATTTTCCGGGTTTGACAATTTTGAGCAGATCATCTTTTTTTAAAGGGGCCGTTTCCTTGATGCCGTTCAACACCGCGATCTCGAGGGCATGCCGTTTCTCCCCCAATTCTTTCACGGCGATACTTTCCAGGGTGTCCCCTTCCCGGATTTCATAGATGTCTATATATTTCGGCTTGTCTCGGTTGCGGCTGTCTTCGGAATGTCTTTTGCCACCACAAGGCAGCCCTCGGAGCTGAGAAAGATACCTGTTTCG
>JAYZAN010000020.1:0-4891 GCA_036339675.1 Nitrospinota bacterium | reverse complement strand
GTTGAACGCTGGAATAAAATTTCCTGGGAAGCATCCAAGCAAAGCGGGAGATCTCAAATCCCAAAGGTCAAACCTATTTTCAATTCCATAGAAGAGTTTTCACGGGCTTGTGAAGATTTCGATCTAAAGATCGTTTTCTGGGAGGAAGAGGAAACCGTCCGGCTTCGCGATATAGAGTTAAAAAATACACCCCGTTCGGTAGCGGTGGTCACCGGCCCCGAGGGCGGGTTGACCGGCGCTGAAATCAAGGTTGCCAGAGAAGCCGGGTTCGGCACCGTGAGTCTGGGGTCCCGTATCCTGAGAGCCGAGACAGCCCCCATCGCCGTTCTGTCCCTCCTGCAGAATCTCTGGGGCGACCTGTAGTCTAACCGGGAAAGAATTTTAAGTTTTTTCTCATGAATTTTAATGTTACATTCCGGCAGGGTCAAATAATGATGGAAGAATACGATGTCTTATCAGTGCAAACTTGATATTTTCGAGGGTCCTCTAGACCTCTTGCTCCATTTGATCAAGGAGCAAAAAATGGATATTTATGATATCCAGGTCGCCGAGATCACCCGCCAGTATATGGAATACCTGGACGTGCTTAGGGAGTTGAACCTGGAAGTGGTCGGTGAATACCTCGTCATTGCTGCGGAGTTGACCAAGATAAAATCCAGACTTTTGCTTCCCCAGGAAGAGACCGAAGAGGGGGAGGGCATCGAGGGAGGGGAGGACCCTAGGGCCGCGTTGCGGGAGAGGCTTCTCGAGTACCAGCGTTACCGGGATGTCGCTTTCGAGTTGAGAAAAAGGGAATACGAACAGCAACAGTTATTTTCCCGCAAGGGGGGGGAGATTCAACTGGGTGGAGAGGGGGAAGTGGAGCCTCTTATCGAAGCCAGCGTTTTCGATCTGCTCAGTGCATTCCAGAAAGTTCTCAAAGAAAAATCCTTCGTTAAAGATTATGAAATTGAGATCGACGATCTTTCCGTTTCCGACCGGATCAGCTATATCATGGAGATTTTGAATACCTTGGAAAGCGTGGCGTTCGAATCGTTATTCACTCCGCTCAATACCAAGAGGGAATTCATCGTGACTTTCCTCGCTCTGCTGGAACTGATGCGCCTGAAACTTCTCCGGGTTGAGCAATCCATCCAATTCCAGACCATCCGCATTTTCTGCACCGCCGACCTGGAAACCCAGGAAGAAGTTCTCAAACAGTTTCATGAATCCCAGGACGAAGAAAACCCAGAATAATTCACGGGGTAATTCGTACAGAGAGGGTCATCATGGGGCCGATATATGGGTAAGGGCTGGGAACATTTTTCTCACGATGCGGATATGGGGGTCCGCGGATTCGGGGTTTCCATGGAAAGAGCCTTTGAACAAACGGCCTATGCCTTAACTGCGGTTTTGACCGATCCCGAACATGTACATGCGGAAGACATGGTGGAAATCCACTGCGAGGCTCCCGACTCCGAGTTTTTACTGGTAGACTGGCTCAATGCACTGATTTATGAAATGGCGGTCCGGAAGATGATTTTTGGCCGCTTCGAAGTCAGTATCGAAAACAACAGATTATCCGCAAAGGCCTGGGGAGAGCCTGTGAGCGTGGACAAGCACCATCCCGCCGTTGAAGTGAAGGGGGCTACGATGACGGAACTGGCCGTACGGGACACTCCCGAAAGTGAGTGGATGGCGCAATGCGTGGTCGATGTATGAACACACGGGTTTTATAGAAGGGAATGGATTTTTCTAAATTAAAACGTTTATCGGAGTTTGAATGGATGGTGGAACCCGATGAAGGGATGCGGGTGCCGGCTGTTATTTTTGCGGACGAGACGCTGATCCGTGAAATGGACCAGAAGGTCCATGAACAGGTCACCAATGTGGCCCGTTTGCAGGGTATCTGCAAAGCTTCCTATGCCATGCCCGACGCCCATTGGGGTTATGGTTTTCCCATCGGCGGCGTGGCGGCGTTCGATCCGGAACAGGAGGGGGTGATTTCCGCCGGGGGAGTCGGATTCGATATTTCCTGCGGAGTCCGTTCCATGCATACAGGATTGACACGCGCCGATATTGATAAATTTAAAAGTGAATTAGCGGAGGTTTTGTTCGCGAACATTCCCGCAGGGGTGGGCAGCCGGGGAAATATCAGCCTGAACCCCGATGAAATGGATCGTATGCTGAGCCAGGGCGCGCGATGGGCGGTTCAACAGGGATATGGAACCGAATCGGATCTCGAATTTATCGAAGAGGGCGGGTGTATGGACGGGGCGGTCCCCGGCGAAATCTCCCCACAAGCTAAAAAGAGACAGAAAAACGAGATGGGAACACTGGGATCGGGAAACCATTACCTGGAAGTACAGGAAGTGACCAGGGTTTTCGATACGGACATTGCCGGTGCTTTCGGTTTATCTAAAGGGAATATTGTTCTGAGTATCCATTGCGGGTCCCGCGGACTGGGACATCAGATCGGGAGCGAGTTTCTAAAGACCATGGTCGTTTCCGCGTCTCAACACGGGATACGTCTTCCGGACCGGGAACTGGCCTGCTCTCCTCTCAATTCCGAACTGGGTCGCTCGTACCTGGGGGCCATGCGCGGAGCGATGAACTGTGCCATGGCCAATCGGCAGATCATTGCGCACCTGGTCCGGGAATCGTTCAACCGGGTTTTTCCCGGATGCCAGCTCGATATGCTCTACGATGTTTCTCATAATACCTGCAAGCTGGAGGAACATATCGTTGACGGACAGCCACGGAAACTGTTCGTGCATCGTAAAGGAGCCACGCGTGCGTTCGGTCCTGGTCAGCGGGATATTCCGGAGGTGTTTCGCTCAGTGGGGCAGCCTGTTTTGATAGGGGGGACCATGGGGACCGCTTCATATATTCTTGCCGGTACGGAAAAGAGCATGGATCTTGCGTTCGGTTCTGCGGTTCATGGCGCAGGACGCAGCATGAGCCGCCGCCAGGCGACCAGAAAATGGAAGGGAAGGGCCGTCATCGATGAGTTGAGCGAAAGGGGAATCATCATCCGCAGTCCCTCACAACGAGGTGTCGCCGAAGAGGCGCCGGGAGCTTATAAGGATGTGAGCGCTGTCGTCGAAGTCGCGGAAAAAGCAAACCTGGCACGAAAGGTAGCGCGTCTGAAACCGGTTATTTGTATTAAAGGTTAAAATTTTGGCAGGAATGATCACTGCGGGTTTGATGGTTTCCGGCCGTGCTTCCCAATCTGGATGGATTCCTGTCACAGATCCTCATGGCGATGCCAACGCGGCCAATATTGAGGCGGATAAGGCGGAATGCCGTCAGTTAGCTGAACAGACGAATTCCGGCAATGTCGAGCAGGCGGGAAAAGATGCCGTGGTAGGTGGAGCCGTCGGTGCAGCCGCAGGCGCGGTGGTTGGTGCGGTTAGCGGTTCCGCGGGAACAGGAGCCATGATAAGAGCTACCGTAGGTGGGATAGGTAGTGGCGCCAAATCTTATTTGGAATCGGAAGACGATTACAAAGATGCCCTTCGAAAATGTCTGCAAAACAGAGGACATACCGTTTTAAACTGATTATCCGATCGGGGCGGACCGCCCGCGGGGAAAGAAATATCACAGAGGAAAAGAGCCCTTTCACAACCATCAAGTAATCTTTCTGGAACCATTGGATAACCTATTGATTAATTAAATTTTTTTCTTTCCGCCTTGTTTATCTGGTTTTCTTACCTTTTATGCTTCGCGGGCTTGGAATCGGAACGGCTGGCCTAAGGCTTGGGTTTTCCCGCAAATTATTGAAAATTTGTTTCTTGTTGAAACTTCCGTAGGGGATATACTACAATTTAGTAATGTTCTTCCCATCTTCAATCCTTTTGGATTTATTATGTTTAGACAGATCAAGGAAGATGTAGAAATCGCTCTTGAAAAAGATCCCGCCGCCAGGAACTTTCTGGAGGTTCTTGTCTGTTATCCTGGCGTTCATGCCTTGGTGGTTTACCGAATTTCGCATTGGTTGTGGAACCATAATTTTAAATTTTTAGGAAGGATACTGTCCTATTTTGCCCGATGGTTGACAGGAGTGGAAATTCACCCCGCCGCTAAAATCGGACGCCGGTTTTTTATTGATCATGGAATGGGAGTCGTGATTGGAGAGACCTCGGAAATCGGAGACAATGTTTTTATTTACCAGGGGGTCACTCTCGGCGGCCTGAGTACCAAAAGGGGCAAAAGGCACCCGACCGTCGGTAACAATGTAGTGATCGGAGCCGGAGCCCAGGTTCTTGGCCCGACTAAGATTGGAGATTATACAAAGATTGGCTCCGGGTCGGTGGTTCTCCAGCATGTCCCGGAATACTCCACCGTGATCGGGGTACCCGGTCGGGTGGTTTTCTCTGGGACTTCACCCGCAGAGGACGATGACAACCCTGAAGGATCCTTTCCGGATCCGGTTGCAAGGGCCATCGAGTGTATGCTGGACCGGTTGCCGCAAATGGAGCGTGAAATACGATCCTTACGGGAAGCCCTGGGGCAGCGGGAGAACCACGAAAAGCCTTCCGAACCGGTACCCTTGAAGAAGGCTTCCGGAGAGAAAAACATCTGATCGTTTTTTATTCTCATCCAAAGGCCTTTGAGGCTGGAGATCTATTCATTCCAACATCAAACCCTGACTGATTATTTACCTTGCGCAAAATTTATCTGGACCATAATGCGACCACTTCTTTGAACCCAGAAGTTCTGGAAGCCATGCTCCCGTTTTTAAGGGAAGTATTTGGAAATCCATCCAGCCCCCATTCAGAGGGCAGGGCCGCCCGCGTCCACATGGATGAGGCCCGCGAAAAAGTTGCTGGACTGGTCGGCGCTGATCCTTCGGAGGTCATTTTTACCAGCGGGGGAACCGAATCCAATAATTTTGCCCTTCTCGGTGTTG
>JAYZAN010000019.1:0-6588 GCA_036339675.1 Nitrospinota bacterium | reverse complement strand
GTATCCGATGCTTTGCATGGGCTTCAGATTCTTGGAATATCCCCGGTCCAGAAGATCCCGGACTTCTTTTTTTAGCCCTTTTTCGATCATGCGGTCAATGCGCCTGCCGATATTTTTGTAAAGCTGTTTGCGGTCCCACTCTATATGAAAGGTGAGCACCGGAAATTCCGCGTCGGAGGGAGAATCGAATTCCCGGAAATCGGACATGGTTTTTCCCGTTTGCAAATGGACGGCGAGAGCCCGTTCTATCCGGACCGGATCGTTGGGTTGGATGCGCTCCGCCGATTTCGGATCGATTCTTTTTAGTTCCTCGTGCAGGGCGCCAGCGCCTTTTGCTTCCAGATCCTCTTGCAACTTTTTTTTGATTTCCGGAGAGGTGGCAACGGCGCAGTCGAAGTCCTCGGTCAGGACTTTCAGGTATAACCCGGTCCCACCCACGACAACGGGAATTCGGTTGTTGTTCATAAGTTCGCGGCCATGTTCAAGAGCCCTGACCTTGAAATCGTACGCGCTGAACTCCTGGTCAGGTTCGAGAATATCGATGAGGTGGTGGGGAATTTCCTTTCTCTCCTGTACGGTGGGTTTGGCGGTCCCGATATTAAAATATTTGTAGACCTGGACGGAGTCGGCGTTGATAATTTCCGTCCCCAGGTGCTCAGCCAGAGAGATTGCCGTCAAACTTTTCTTGGATGTGGTCGGGCCTGTCAAAATAATTAAAGGAGTCATAAATTTTTTCCATCTCCGCGGTATACGTTTCGTCTTTATTATATACATAAAGCGGGGCTTCGACGATACAATCGGTCTTTCGTGAGAGGACCGCTTCCACCAGAAAAATCTTTGCATCGGCTCCCTCGCAACCGTGAATGAAACGTAGTCTGGCGGGGAAGAGATTCTCCATTCCGAGGGCATCCAGGACTTCCTGCAAACGGTGCGGGGGATAAGCAAACGCCGTTTTTCCGTTCGCCTTTAGCAGGGAAGCGCTTTTCTCCACCAGTTGCTCCAGGTTGATTTTCAATTCGTGGCGGGCGATAGCTTTTCCCGGCCCGGGATTGATCCGGCCCGTTTGAATTTTTCTGTAAGGTGGGTTGGAAACGATCAGGTCGAAGGGTTCGCATGAAATCCTCGGATCGTTTAAAAGAAAATCGCCTTGGAGCACTTTAATCTTGCTTGTAAACTCGTTGATGGCCACATTTTTTTCAGCCAATTGATGCAGGGACTCCTGAATTTCGATAGCGGTAAACATTGTGGTGGGGTCCCGGCGGGCCAGCAGGAGCGGGATGATCCCACAGCCGGTTCCAACATCCAAGACCCGGCCTCCCGGAGCCAGATGGACGAAGTTGGCTAGCAAAAAAGGCTCGATGGAATAACGGTAGCCTGAGTCACTCTGTTTTAGAGTCAGGCTGTTGTCCGGGATGTTTGTCATGGCTTAATGGAATATTTCAAGGTTGTATGATCTGCTGTACATAGACGGTAAAATTCTAACCAATCGGGGAACCGTGGGCAAGTTTATAAGCGGTCACGGCATACAGAGCCTTTTTAAAAAAAGGCTGGTTTCTGTGATATGATCGTTCGGGAATCGGTTTTGCATACTATTGGTTGGCGTGTTTTTCTCAAGGTGAAATATGGATTTTATAGCTCCTCAACAGATTTTGGGCATTGGCATGTTTATTCTGGTCGGTGTGGTGTTATTTTTAATAAATGCGAAATAGCCTGAGGCGTTCCCGTATCCTCGACCAGATTCCCCGCTGGTCCGAGTTGAGGATGACCGCTACCGGTTCTCTTGCATAGATCACCGGATAACTTCTCAGGGTCACCAGATATCCATTCCCCGGCGATAGAAATTCTTCAAGGATTCCACCTGAATAAACGTCCTGTGTTTCTCCGATCTTTTGCCCCATCGACAACGCTGTTCCTGCCTTGACCTGCGGAATGAACAGTCCGGAACACTTCGCCCGGACGCGCAGTTCGTCTCTCGGACCATAGAACCGGACCTCCGTTTTTTTCGCGGAATAATTCTTTCCCGAAAGGATTCCGTTGGTCACCAGAGAACCGATCACAGAATTAAAAAGCAGATCGCATAAAGCGAGGTCTATGTTTCCGGGTTTCCCGGCGGACAGAATGAGGGCAGGAATTTCCTTATCCAGCCATTGCGAACACAGTTTGAGCCGCGAGGCGGGCGATTCATCCATATCCCGGGCAAACTCCACGGCCAGGCTTCGCGCCAGTTTTTTGATCGGGCCGTCAGGACGGTGGCACTGGATATGGGGGACGTCTTCATAAAACTCCCTTCCGTTGGTGAGGAGGACGCCATATTGGGTCTCTTGGGTATGCCTTAATATCGCTTCCGCGATTCGTTCCCCAACCTCCCCAAGCTTGTTTCCCGGGAAGGCCAAGTCCATATCCATTTCGTCATAGTTCCATAATCGGTCGCCCGAGGCAAGGGCGTTCACATTGACCGCCGGAAAGATTTGCACTCTACCATTTATTTCAAAGGAGGGTTCGCGTCCCTGTTCTATATCATTCAGAAAACGGATGAGGCGGGTGTTGACGTATATCCCGTTAAGCTGGTTTCCGTGCAGCCCGCTGACGATGGAATACGTTCCGGAGCCGGGGTTCGCCTTCCCCCAGGAAAATTTATATAGCTCTATCGGGACGCCGACGGGCGACTGGATGGATAAAATTTTTTCTTTCACAACAATTTAAGGAGACCTCTAACCCAGCGTGACGCTGGACCCTGATTGTTAATAAGTTGTCTCGTTGACGATGGGTTTTAGAGCACAATTCAAATCTTAACCAGTTTCCTGCCCGCGTGGCGGGCTTCCTCCACGGCGAATGGGCGGTCACCATTTTTACCGTGCCCTTAATTTTCATCAATGGCGATTCTCGCCAATGGAGTTCCCTGGTAAGCTAGCGGATGTTCGCGGAGCGTAAAGACGAGCCCGCTTTTTGGAGCGGATATATACTCCAGAACGATTCCATGTACCGGATCGACCACCTCCCCAAGAAGTTCTCCCTGGTTGACGGTTTGCCCGAGCTCGATCCGGCTGGCAAAAAGACCTGAATGACCCGCCTGGATGGAGACCACCTGTGAGGGTTTTAACAATACGGGTTCCTTGATGGGTTGTTTAGGTTTTAATTCGTTTAAAATGCCGATATGCTCGAGCAGGTTGAGCATGCCGTTGAGAATCTGGTCGCAAAAGCTCTGATCAATACGCAGGCTTATGCCCGTTTCCACCACCAGCGCCGGAATTTTATTTTTGTTCAGATTAAAGGCCAGGGTGGATTCGAATACCGGCGCGGTAGGGTGCACCCAGACGATATCGACATTGCATTGTTGAGCCAGGGGGATCAGTTTTTTTTCGAAGCCCTCGATGATCCGTATCTGCGGCAGTTCCTTGAGGTGTAAATTACTGGCGTGAAAATCCACCGCCCAGTCGGAGGAAGCTTTTAAATCCTCGAGCAGGGCCTGGGACAATTCTTCGGGGAGAGAAAACCCGTTTTTTTCACCGAGCAGGCGGTTCATATCGACGGAGAAAAACGGCCACAACCTGGAACCCGCGCCAATCGCCTGTGGGTTGACGGCGGGATAGATGTTGATTTCTCCCCGGAAAATTTCCGGCCGGGTTTCTTTCAATCTGCGAAGACGATGGATGAGCAGGTGGCAAAGGAAAACGCCTTCAAGCTCGTTTCCATGCAACCCTGCGACGAAAGATATTCGTTTTCCCGGTTTCTCCGAAGATGGGGTGAAGGTTTGTTTGACAATTTTAACAGGATCGCCAAGCGGGTTTTTGTATGAAATGAGGGTCCGGGTTTTCAAGATATATTCGCCGTATGTTGGAAACTTTGTATATTATCAACATCACTTCTATCAGGGCTCCGGATTGCTTCTTCTTTTTTTGACTTGGATATTCATGGCGTCCATCTTTCGTTTGAGCGTGTTCCGGTTGATCCCCAACTCCCTGGCGGCGGCGATCTGCTTGCCGGAATGTTTTTCCAGAAGGATTTCAAATAACGGTTTTTCGATTTTCTGGATCACCTCTTCATAAATCACGCCGTCTTTGAAATCGTTTCTGGAAAGGATGTCCCGGATCAGAAGGCAGATCCGCTCCTCAAGTTTTTTGTTGAGTTCATTCTCCTCCAGGGAAGCGGGGAGCAGATGAAGCGATAAATGTTCTTTCAGGATGGGTCCCGAAGAAGCCAGCACCAGGGATCTTTTGATCGCGTTTTCCAGTTCGCGGATGTTGCCCGGCCACTGGTAATTCCTGAAAAACTGTTCGACTTCAGGAGACAGATAGACCTCTCCCCGTGTCAGGTCCGGGGAATACCTTTTAATAAAATGATTCGCCAGAAGAAGGACATCCTCGGGGCGTTCCCTCAAGGGAGAAAGATTAATGGGAATGACGTTGAGCCTGTGATAGAGGTCTTTTCGAAATCGTTTCTGTTCCATCATTTCTTCAAGGTTCTGGTTGGTGGCGGCGATGATGCGGACATCCGACTGGATCGGAGTTTTTCCGCCCACATGGTAAAACTCGTTGTTCTGCAGGACCCGCAGAATTTTAGACTGGAGAGGCAATTCCATATCGCCGATTTCATCGAGGAAAATGGTTCCGCCGTGGGCCAGTTCAAACTTCCCCTTTTTCTGTTCCACCGCCCCGGTGAAGGCCCCCTTTTCATGCCCGAATAATTCGGACTCTAGCAGTTCCCGTGAAATGGCGGCACAGTTGATGCAGATGAAAGGGTTGCCCTCGCGCCGGGAATAATTATGCAGGGCCCCGGCGACCATTTCCTTTCCTGTTCCGCTCTCTCCGGTTATTAAAACAGCCAGATCGGAAGCGGCGGACTTGCCGATGGTTTTAAAAACTTCCTGTATCTTTTTGTTTTTTCCGATAATCGCTTGCACCGAGAAATTTTTGGTCTCTGGTTCCCCTGTATCTCCGGAGGGAGCTTCCACCTTGCGGCTAGCTTGAACTTTGGCGACCAGTGCGTACACCTCTTCCAGATCGAAGGGCTTGCTGATGTAGTCGTAGGCTCCCATGCGCATGGCTTCGATTGTATTGTTCATCGTATCCTGGGCGGTCATCACCGCGATTTTCAGGGCAGGGTCGATTTCCCTGGCTTTTTCGAGAAGTTCCAGTCCGCTCATGCCCTCCATAAAAATGTCCGAGAACACGATGAGGTAACGGTGGGTCCGGATTTTCTCCAAGGCCTGCTCGGCGCTTTCTGCGGTGTGAACGGAGAATCGTTTTTTCTCCAGGGCCTTTTTAAGGACCCAGCGGATTTTTTCTTCATCGTCCACGATCAGGATTTTGGGTTCCGTGCACATGCCTTATCCTATCATTTCCTTTTCACCGGTAAAAGCACCTGGGCGGTGGTTCCGCGTCCGTTTTGCGAGTGAATTTTAATGGTTCCGTGATGATCTTCCACGACTTTGAGGGAAATGGGAAGTCCCAATCCGCTTCCCTTAGCCTTGGTGGTATAAAAGGGAGTGAACAGTTTGGGAAGATTCTCCGGCTCAATGCCTTGGCCGCGGTCGGTGATTTCCACAACTATATTTTTCCTTGGAGCTATATCGCCTGAAATTCTGGAAGCGTAATCGGCGTTGACCCTTGTGGCCAACAGAATTTCTCCTTCCTGTGGTGTGGCCTCTATGGCGTTTTTAATGAGATTGAGAAATACCTGCTTGAGAAGGTCCTCATTGGCTTCGATCTGCGGAAGACTGGGATCGTACATTTGAACGAAGCGGCCTTTTTTTTGCGCCAGATTTTCCTGCTCCACGACGACGATATCTCTGAGCACTTTATGGATGTTGATGGGCCGGGTCTGCATTTTTTTTGATTCGGTAAACCCCATCATGCGTTCCATCATGCGGTTGATCCGGTCCACCTCGGAAATCACTACTTCCAGATATTCCCGTTGCTCCGGGTCGGTCAGTTCCTGGCGCAAAAGCTGGGCTGAAGCCCGGATGCCTCCTAACGGATTTCTAATCTCGTGGACCATCCCTAGGGCAAGCTCCCCGATTGTAAAAAGGCAATCGCTCTGGCGGGAGGTTTCTTCCAGTTCCCTCAACAAGCTGGAGTCCTTGATGAGCAGCACTGCACCCATGATCTTTCCCGTCGAGTTCGTATAGGGGGAAAGGTTCAACCGGGCCGGGAAGGTCTTTTCATTGGAGCGGACCCCTCGGCAATCGATGTCATGGTACGAGCTCCCTGTTTGTATGGTTTGGGAGATCTTGTCGCAAATCTGGGGTTGATCGGGAAAAAACTCGGAAACGGGCCATCCTTCGAAAAACTCATGTGACCGGCGGAACATTTCTTCCACCGCCAGGTTCCCTTTGAGGATATTAAGATCTTCAGAGACCAGGAAAATGCCGTCGTTGAGAGAAGATAAAATATTCTGGAATAAATCTTCGGGAGGGCTCATGGGGGTTCCTGAAACTATTTGGCGGTTTTAACTTTTTTCCTCCGGCCCCCGGAATAAGGATTCTTCTGTCGCGGTTTTTGGGGTGCCGGTTTGGCAGCGGCACTTTCCTGGATGGCTGCAGCGGACTCTTTGCTTGCGGCCGGGGCTTCCGTCGCCTCGGGTTTGGGG
>JAYZAN010000018.1:0-10133 GCA_036339675.1 Nitrospinota bacterium | reverse complement strand
GGCCATTTCAACCTCGTCTAGATTACCCATTCCGGTTGACAAAACAACGGGCAGTTTTTTTCGCGCCACCTGCCTGAGAAATGGGTGATGGGTTAAATCGCAGGAAGCGACCTTGACTGCGGGGCATCCCAATTCGACGAGCATATCCAAAGAAGCCTCATCGAACGGAGTCGAGAACAGGGGAATATCCAATTTTTCTGCAAATTTGAATAATTCCCCATAATCCTCCCGTTCTAATTCGTAGCGCTTGAAAAATTCATACAAAGGTATTTTCCGGCCGGGATTATCCGGATCATCAGCCAGGAAAGTTTTGGATATTATTTCCTCGCCGATAAAGGTCTGGAGCTTGACGGCATCCGCGCCGTTTTTTCTCGCTGACTCCATCATAGTTTTGGCTAAATTCACATCCCCATTATGGTTGAATCCTATTTCCGCAACGATAAAAGGGGGATTGTTTTCTTCGAGATTTTTCCCGAAAAATTCTATTTTCTTTAATGAATTCAATTGAATTTTTCTGCTTTAGCGGAGGGAAAGCGCAACCTTCCAAGATGAATCCTCTCACTTTCCCGGCATTGTAGCACCAGCGAAACCTGTGCTTAATCTATAATTGCGGGTTTTTCTGCAAAATACTTTATCCACCTGACCAATCCCGGGTTTATTTCCCCCATCAACCGGCAATGTTCCCCGGTGAGGGGTTTGACCCAAAAAAGCATTCCGATCAGGCCTATCCCATATACCAGAAGATTCAGAAGCAAGTGATCCACCACGAAAAGAGCGATGATCTTACAGGGCAAAATCGGAACGAGTGAGAGAAAAACACAACGACCGATGAATGGAAGAATCTTTGCTACATCCAAGGTCCGGCTGATACACAGTAACTGGCGACCGGCCATGTAAACCATGCTTGATCCCGTTGCCACTACAGTCCCCATCACTCCAAAGAAAGGGATTAAAATAATATTCAATACCACATTAAGAATACTTCCTTCCACGGATGAACGCAGCGCCGCATCTCTCTGGTGAATGACATACAGTGTGGATACGGAAAATCCGGCTCCCATGAACAAACTGAACATCACGAAAACCAAATACACCGAAAAAACTGATCCGGCGGGGGAAAACTGGGTACCATATATAAAGGAAATCAACTGCTCCGCATGGAAAAGCGAAAACGTGTAAATAGGAACCATACAAAAAATGGTGAATCCGACAACCTCATACCAAGTCTGAGAGAGACCGGCGCTTTTATTCCGGGCATAGTTCTCGGAGAAAAGGGATAGCGCCAGAGACCCTGTACCAGTCAACAAAAATATAAGCATCGCCGCCAAGCCCGTGGCCAGATGATAATATCCGATGCCCACAGGGGATATCTGAAAATAGTTCATCAGAAAAATATCGCTCTGGGTCATCAATCCGAAACTCAGCAGGGAAATAGCATAGGACACCCCAGCCAGATTTTTCGCATCTCCCCATCGCGGCTTTTGAGTCTCGCCGGCAAAATCCTTTCGCGCCAGAAACCCGTAGACCAGGATACTGATTCCGGTAGCACAGACAAAAGCATACAAGACTCCCAGTATCCCAAAATCCAGGTGGATGAAAAGCCCGAGCAACGCCAGGTTGACCAGTGCTCCAGATATGTCCACGATCGATACCACCTTATATCGCAATAGCGTCATGAAAAGGGTTGAAAATAGCGAATTCAAAGTCAGGACCATAAAATAGAGCGCTATAGGAACCCGATAGTCCAGTAATTGCGGCATGGAAATAAAATTTAAATAAAAAGGGAGCAAGAAATAAATTGCCGTCCCGAAACCAAGGGATGTGGCCAGCCGGAACCAAAGTGAAAAATTTAAAATATATTTCCCCTGATTGCCTGTGGGGTCATGGACTTTGAGTTCCGGGAGGAGTTTATTGATCAGCGTCTCGATGCCCATAGAGTTCAGCAGCCGCACGAAGACGGGAATGACAAGGAGAGAGGCGTAGATTCCCAGCCGTTCCTTCCCGAGGTAACGGGTCACGGTGATGGAGACCGCGAGCAAAACCAGCTGAACGCCGAGTTTTCCGAGGACGTTCCAGGAAATATTGGTGATAAATTGCCGGAAGGAGGACAAAAGAAACCGGGGTTTGGAGAGGGACCGCCTGATAACGGCCTTTATGTTGAGACCCAATACCTGTATCGGGCCATTTAATTTCCTTCCTGCATATTATACACTAAACCATCAGCTTGAATACCGAAACCAATTTGGGGAGAAAAACATTGAGCCAGATATTCAACGTATTGGTCGGCGCCGAGTTTAGGAACATCAGCGAAGAATCCCGAAAAGATATCTATGAGCGGCTTACGGAGCATGGGTTCGAAAAAATTCCCACCATAGAGGCCGCATGGGAAATGCGATGCGAGGCTGAAGATGAAACCGACGCCAAAGACAAGGCGATTCAGGGATTCATCAACGTATCGCGCACCTACCCCTTCGAACTCGGATTGGTCGTGCAGTGCGGGACTTCGCAAATTCTCAGGAGAAAGAAAAAATTCGATCCCTGACAGAAAAATAAAGACACCGGTCCCCCTCTACTATAAGATAAAGAGGACTCCCTGTTACTGACCAGATAGATCCCGTACTATGGGGACTTTAAGGCCCTGTTCCGGGGATGAATCCTATAAAAATCTCTTGAAACGGTTCACCGGGAGAGGCCCATGAACTTAATTCTCAACAGTTATTGTAACCTGAAATGCAATTACTGTTTTGCGGACGAATACATGGAAGAAACTGTCCGGACCCCGGGCAAATCCATGGAATTCGATTTCTTTCTGAACGAACTCCTCCCTAAAATCAAGAACGCCACCGGCATCAATTTTATGGGCGGCGAGCCCACTCTCCATCCGCGGTTCGTGGAAATGTTCTCTAGAACTTACGAAAGCATGCAACCCAACACCGGTCTGGGATTGTTTTCCAACGGTTTGATGCCTGATAACGCCCTAGAGACTCTTCTGGAAATGGCCGGGTCCGACGGGGCCATCCAGCGGGACATCTATTTTGCCGTTTTGCTCAACTGGCAAACCCTGGACAATATTTCAGAAAAAAATCATGTGCGATGCCGCGAAGTCGCGGAAAAAATGATCGCCATGAACCCCTACAGCATCACTTTCAGTATCAATCTCTATTCCAGGGACCAGGACCTCGAACAGCAATGCCTGGAAATCGACGCCATCTATCAGCAGGCGGAAATCCCCAAAGACGAAGAATATAAAATCCGGGTCAGCCCTGCGTTTCCCATCATCGGAGGGGAAGCAAACACTTACTTACCCATTAGGGATTACCCGAAACTCGGAAGAAAAATGCTGGAACTTTTGAAGAAATATCCGCAGATGCGTTTCAGGTTCGATTGCTCGTTTCCTCCCTGCTTTCTCGACGATATAAAGGAAGACGAATTCGATCTATCGGAGCGATTTTATTTTCACGGATTCAAGCAGGTGCCTAACATGAAGGAATGGAAGAACAAGGACCTCTATTTCGGATGCGCCGACGGAAGTCCCATGGATATAGACGGCAAGGGTGATTGCTTCAATTGTTTTCCCTTCCACAACATGAAGCTGGGAAATATCAGTGAGTTTAAAGAAATAAACACCATTTCCACGGCACAAATGGGATCCCGGTTTTTGACAACGGTGTTCGAGAAAACGGAAGTCAAGGAGCCCTGCAAATCCTGCCCCCACTATATGGTCCGCTGTTCCAGCGGCTGCTTTGCCTATAATTTCGTATAAACGCAACCTCACAAAATTCGCGCAACAGTTTCTTACAAAATACGGTCCGTGGTGAATTCGTTGGACAGCATCAGGACATGAAATCCGTCTTCGGTCTGGACGGGCCCGAACATTTTTCCTTTATGAATGATCCGTCTTCTCACCAGATCGCCCACGATCTCATTGAGCTCATCATTATCCAGGGGTTTGTACCCGCCCCGCGGATTCCTTGGGTCTTCCGGTTTCATCGCGATTTCCAACCAGCCCAGGTTTCCCCCATCCGATTTGGTCGGACATAAGCTGTATTTCTCCGCCAGGCTCATCAGCATTTTGATCCTGCCCGATTCGGTTTTAACGGAGTCGATGGTTTCTTTCAAAAGGTCAGCAACCTCTTTTTTATCCACCAGAATATGCCTTAATTGAATCTGCCGTGTTAAACCCGCCATGTCCGGTCACCTCTATCCATTACCTGATTGCGTTGAAGTTGAAAAGGATACCCCCTCGGAAAAAAGCCGATACCGGGGTATCGGCCTTCATTGAACTCTTGATATATTTAGATAATAAATTATCCTGAACCAAATTTCCAGCCAGGATCACGAAAATTTACAGTTCGGTGCTGTCGGGCCGATTGGACCACAAATAATATGATACGTTCCCAGAGTCTCCCGATCATACTCGCTTCCCAGTCCCCGCGTAGAATCCAGCTCCTTGGAGAAATCACGGATGAGTTCCAGGTTATTCCCAGTGAAGTGGAGGAAGTGTTCAGCGGCGACCGGACACCGGGGGACAACGCAGTCGCCATCGCGCGGGAAAAAGCCCAGTGGGTCGCGGACCGAAACCCAGGCCACTGTGTCCTTGGGGCCGATACCATCGTTGTATTAAACGATGAGATCATCGGCAAACCCGAAGACGAGGAACAAGCGTATAAAATATTGAAGCGGCTCAGTGGAAAAATACATAGAGTCATCACCGGCGTAGCTCTCGTGGGGGACGACGTCCTGGAAGAGGCCTGCGTTTCAACGGTTTCCATAAAACCCCTCACGAATCAGGAAATTTACAGCTATATCCAATCCGGGGAACCTATGGACAAGGCTGGGGCCTACGCCATACAAGGCAAGGGAGCTTTCATGGTGAAGGCTTACGAAGGTTCTTTTTCCAACATTGTAGGATTGCCTTTGGAAACAGTGCGAAAACTTTTAAATCTGGCCGGATTCAAAAATTTATCGCCATCCAAAAAAACGGGAATGAAAGAATTGAAAAAATTATACTTGACAATTAAAAATATTTTCCGAAAGTCATAAAAAAACTTTAAAAAACCCCTTGCGGTTCGCCGATGTTTGAATCTAAAATTGTCAGTACCAGCAAGTCTATCAATTTTTTTCTTCCGGTTTGAATCGATGAGGAAGGTTCCTGAAAGGAAGATTTTCAATGTCCGATTTCAAAGGTCACTGCCAGAAATGCCAAGCCCCGGTTTTCATGAACCGGACAGTGGACTGGTATGGAAACTCTGTGATGACGATCAACTGCTGGAACGGCCATTACGAGTGGATCAACATTGAAAATATAGAAAGCGACCTTCCCCCCGTCAAAACCAAACAGAACATTGTCACCCATTTAGGATTTTTCAAAGTGTAATGACTCCTTTCCCGGACAAGACCTTTTCCGGATTTCTTTCTCTCCCGCTCACGCTACTGTTCATCCTCCTCCTCTTTCCACCATCCGTCCATTCGCAACCGAAACCACCGCTGGGAATGGTCTATATCCCCGAGGGATATTTCCAGATGGGCACTTTTTCCGGTAAAAGCGACCAGAAGCCCATGCACTTTGTCTATACTTCCGCCTATTTCATTGATAAACACGAGATCAGTAACGCCGAATACATGCAATTCCTCCAGGCCACGGGGCATGAAAAACCGCTTTACTGGGAAGATGAAAATTTCAATCATCCCGATCATCCGGTGGTCGGGGTCAGCTGGTACGACGCAATGGCTTACGCCAAATGGAAAGGAAGGCGTCTTCCCACGGAGGCGGAATGGGAAAAAGCCGCCCGCGGGAGCGATGACCGGTTTTGGCCCTGGGGCAGAAAATGGAGCAAAGGATTCGTGTTCTACTTCGTCAACATTTTCGGGGAAGACGACAATTACCGTTTCACCGCTCCGGTGAATTATTATCAGTCGGGCGTCAGCCCCTTTGGGGTATTCAATATGTCCGGGAATGTCTGGGAGTGGTGTCTGGACTGGTACGATAAGGGCTATTACCGGTTGAGCCCCGAGGTCAACCCGGAAGGCCCAAAAGAGTCCGCTAACATGAAAGTCCTTCGCGGGGGATCCTGGGTCAACGACATCGACACCGTGCAGATCGTCAACCGTGCCCGCAACGATCCCAAAACCAGAAATGAAATCTACGGTTTCCGCACCGTATTGCCCTACCACGGACCCACCGTCCCGTGAAGCGCCAGCCTGATAAACTTGCGATCGCATCCTGGTCTCTTTACGACTTTGCCGATACCATTTTCTCCATGAACGTTATTTCCCTCTACTTTGCCCTGTGGGTAACAGTAGACCAGGGAGGCCAGGACATCCTTTACGGCACGGCTCTTTCCGGATCAATGCTGGCTGTGGCTATCAGCGTCCCGGTCTTTGGCGCCATCTCCGACCGGACTGGAAGACGCCGGGCTCCGCTAATACTCCTCACCCTGATTTGTATCGCCACCACCGCGATGATCGGCCAAACAGATCATCTTTTGACCGGAATTCTCCTTTTCGTAGTGGCCAACTACTGTTACCAGTCCGCACTGGTGTTTTACAACGCCATGCTCCCATCCGTCGCCCGGGGAACCAGCGTCGGCATGGTTTCAGGATACGGCGTCGCTCTTGGATACCTCGGCTCCATTTCGGGTTTGTTACTGGTGAGGCCCTTCGTCGAATCCGGCGGACGGCCGGCGGCTTTTTTCCCTACTGCCGTCATGGTCCTAGTATTTTCCCTGCCCTGTTTCCTGTTCGTCAAAGATGAAAACCCCAAACCGGCGGGACCGGTTCCATTCAAGGAAGCCTGGAACACCCTCAGGCAAACTCTTTACAACGCGGAACAATACCGGGTCCTTCTAAAGTTTATCCTGATACATTTTTTGATTGTGGATGTGGTCAACACTGTGATCACGTTCATGTCCGTCTATGCCAACAAGGTGATCGGTTTCAGCGACAGCCAGATCACCACCTTTCTGATCTCATCCACGGTCGCGGCCGGGATCGGCTCCTATTTCATCGGCTGGATGGTGAAGTCTAAGGGAACAGTCCGGGCTTACTGGGTGGTTTTCTGGTTATGGTTCTTCGCGCTTTTAGTGGCGGCCTCCAGCCAAACGGAAATCATGTTCTGGCTGGTCGGACCTCTGGCGGGAATGGGGATGGGAGGCGTTTGGGTGGTCAGCCGCGCGTTATTGATCGAACTGGCCCCGGAAGAAAAGGTCGGGGAATTCTTCGGTATTTACGGGTTGGCCGGAAAAATGGCTTCTATTCTGGGGCCCCTGTTGTGGGGCGGCATCGTCTGGATCCTCAACGACACCCAGACTCTCAAATACCGCGCCGCATTAAGTGCCCTGCTCCTGATCACGGGGATCGCCATGTGGCTGTTCCGCGATCTGACCCGGCAACTGGATAACCCGTAGAGACACTTCAAAATCAGATCCTTCTTCGCCCGGTTCCGGTACCCGGCCTGATTTGGGGTTGACATCCAACCGATCAATGATTAGTTTAAAATTCGATACCTCGATCGATTTCAATTTTGAAAGGACGCTCCGTGGTTCGCAATAGCTCAGCTAAAATTTTCTTCGTTTTTCTGGTTTCCGGTTTGTTTACCGTCCTGACCACACTGCCGGCCCTGTCCCATTCCGGACATAAACATGAATCCGCACTCCAGGTTTCTCTGCCGGAAGTGGTCGCTAAAGTCAACAAAACCGATATCCTGAAAGAAACCATCGAGAAAGAGCTTAAAAGAGCGATCGAAAATTATAAAAACCGGGGCATGCCTTTAACCGTCGACCAGGAAAAGTCCGCCGCCAAAAAACTGATCCAGGATGAAATCGGACGGGTCCTTCTGGTTCAAAAGGCCATGGAGATCGGTGCTGATATATCCGACTCCATCGTGGAGGACAGGCTGAACAAGGTCAAATCTTCATTTAAATCCGACGCCGTTTTTGAGCACAAACTGGCCGATGAAGGATTGACCCTGAAACAATACCGGGATGAGTTGAAAATCGATTTGTCCATGGACGCGGTCATCAAAAAAGAAATAGAACCTAATATTAATATCGAACCCAGTGAAGCCCAGGCCTATTTCGAAAAAAATATCGATCAATTCAAGACCGAGGATAAAGTCCGGGCCAGCGTCATTCTGATAAAAATTAACCCCGAAAAAGGTTCTCTCGGAGAAAAAGAATCCAAGGAAAAAATCAATTCCATTTTTGAGCAGATCAAAAGCGGGGCGGACTTTAAGGGCATAGCACAACGGCATTCCCAGGACAGCCTGGCCGCAAAAGGCGGCGATCTAGGTTTCTTCACCCGCAAGCAAATGTTTCCAGCTTTCAGTTCAAGGGCTTTTAAAATGAAGGTGGGCGAGGTGAGCGAAGTGTTTAAGACCGGCCACGGGTTTCATATTCTGAAGGTTACGGATAAAAAATCCGGAGAGGCCGGTTCATTTGAAAAGCAAAAGGGGGAAATAGAAAATATCCTGAGAAGCAGAAAACTTCAACAAGCCACCCTGGATTACATCGAAACCTTAAAAAAGAAGGCAAATATAAAAAACTATTTCTAGCGGATGGGGCATCACGCAGTCTTATTTCTTTTTGGATTTCTTTCCGGATTTACTGTCTCCGCCTCCGGTCTCGTTCAATTTGCGTTTGACGATCTTCCCTTTGTCCTTCGCAAAGTCCACTTTCATGTGGACACTATTGGGAAACAGCTTGTGAATAACGCCCTCTTTCTGTTTTCCGGCGAAATTGAACTTTATTTTCTCCCCGACTTTCATGGAAATACCTCCATAACAAACCCGTTCCAGTTTTGAAAAAATAAAGCCTAGTAGAATTCATCCCGGGAGTCAATTTTTTTCTTACCGGGCCACACCCGGAGGAATAGAGCTGAAACTCTGGCTTGTGCTCTGGAACTCATCGAGCGCGAGATAAAGTATTAACACGTTCCCTCACCGCGTGGCGGGACGCAGGTTGTCTCTTTGCCGTTCTCTGGTACAATTCACAAAACCCTTGCTCCTTTCTCAGCAAATGACCACCCTATCCAAAACCCCGTTGCCGAAGGCCCAAACCCGAATCGGACTCCCCTACGCCGAGGTTGTTTTCAACCTTCCTGTCAGGGAATCTTTCACCTACCGAGTCCCGGACCGGTTTCTGGGAATGGTTCGGGAAGGGATGCGGGTTTTCGTCCCCTTCGGCCGCAGAAGGTTGACGGGGTATATCATTGCCCTGTCCGGCAGCCTGGAAAAAAATATCACCCTAAAACCCATAGAAGATATTCTCGACACCGAACCGGTGATCTCCCAGGAACTTCTCAAGCTGACGAAATGGATCGCTGACTACTATCATTCGTCCTGGGGAGAAGCCATAAAAGCCGCCCTCCCCGCAGGCCTTGATGACGAAACCCGCGAAGTTTTCTCCCTGACCGAAACAGGAATGAGTTCTCTGGAAAACGGAAATTTAAAGGACCCCAGTTCGTTCATTTTGAACGCTCTTAAGAACAAGGGGAAGCTCACCCAGAAACAGCTCCAACGTCTCCTGAACAAAAATTTCAGCGCCTGGTCCTTCGCAGGTTTAAAAAAGGCCGGGCTGATCTCGGGAAACACCTCTATCAAGAAAAGCACGATCCACTCCCGTTATGAAAAATCGCTCCGCGCCCTGCCCCGAAAAGATGACACCGACAAACTGCTAGGCAGAAGCCCCAAACAAAGGGCCATCTATCAATTCGCACTGCAAAGAGAAATAACCGTTTCCGAACTGAAAGAAAAAGCCCCATCCTATTCAGCCCCCCTGCGACAGCTTCAGAAAAAAGGTCTGGTGGAGGTATTCCTGGCAAAAACCGCCAGAAACTTTGAAGAGCCTGAACCTGATCCCGACTGGATTCCCGAAATGCCCCTGAGATTTTCCCCGGCACAGGAAAACTGTTTTAATGAAATAACTCCTTCCATCGACGCGTCCCAGTTCAAGACCTTCCTCCTGCACGGGGTGACCGGGAGCGGGAAAACGGAGCTCTACATCCGCTGTATTCAGAGGGCCCTGGAACACAGGAAAACCGCCATCATGATCGTTCCGGAGATTTCTCTCACCCCGCAAACGGTGTCGCGGTTTCTCAAACGGTTCGGGTCCCAGGTCGCCATCCTGCACAGCGGT
>JAYZAN010000017.1:0-7666 GCA_036339675.1 Nitrospinota bacterium | reverse complement strand
CGTTTTTCCATTGACGGTCAGTGTCGGGAAAATAACCGCCGATATCCCCAGCCCCGCAGGCTCCTAGTATGGCATCGCAGAGAGCATGCACTAGAGCATCCGCATCGGAATGCCCGTCCAGCCCCAAACTATGCGGAATCTCCACACCGCCTAGGATCAGTTTTCTTCCCTCGATAAGACGGTGTACATCGTATCCGTTGCCGATTCGATACATAAATTTTCAAATTTTCCATTCAGGGTTTCGCAAAATACAGACGGTTTCTTAAAGATTGTTTCGGATTGAATTTCCCAAAGGGGACCGGGCCAAGCCCGGAGGCCAACGTTACGCTGGAACCAAAAAAATTAAACTTTATCTCGCGCTCAGAAAGTTAAAGATAATACTTTAAGGCTTCGCTATTTGCCGCCACGGCGAGTGGACGCGCCGAGCGGTTAGTGGGTGACGGTGATCAACTTTTTAGCTTCTTCCCTTGCCCAGTAGTCGGCGGTCAGGACGTCTTCCAGTTCCTCGACCGGAGAACGTGTATGATTCTGCATGGTCATTCGAATGATTTCGGAAATTTCTTTGTAGGATATTTTCTCGTCCAGGAACGCCTGTACCGCGATCTCGTTGGCCGCGTTCAACACTGTGGGCAGCGTCTGGCCGACCTCCATGGCATCGTGAGCTAGTTTCAGGCAGGGGAATTTTTCGAAATCCGGGGGTTCGAACGTCAGTTGGGACATCGCCGCAAGGTTCAATGATGGGAGTTCGCTTTCCAGCCTGTCCGGATAGGACAGGGCATACGCGATGGGAACCCGCATGTCGGGAATTCCTAGTTGGGCCATGATGGACGTGTCCACAAACTCGATCATCGAATGGATTATGCTCTGGGCATGGACCACGATTTCGACATTAATGTCGAGACCGAACAGCCATTTCGCTTCGATGTACTCCAGCCCCTTGTTCATCATGGTGGAGGAATCGATAGTGATCTTGTTTCCCATTTTCCAGTTGGGATGGTTGAGCGCCTCCTCGACGGTCACCGTTTCCATCTGTTCTTTGGTATGGGTCCTGAAAGGTCCTCCCGATCCGGTCAATACGATTTTCCGGATGCGGTCCCTGTTTTCTCCGTTGAGGGCCTGGAAGATGGCACTGTGCTCACTGTCCACGGGAATGATTTTAACCTTGTCCCCGGCGGCTTTAAGAACCAGCTCCCCGGCGACCACCAGAGTTTCTTTATTGGCCAGGGCAATGTTTTTTCCCGCTTTCACCGCGGCCAGGGTGGGAACCAGTCCGGCACTACCGACGATTCCTGATACGACCAGTTCCGCCTCCGGAATCGTGGACACCTTGACGGAACCTTCCTCTCCGGAGAAAAGTTCCACATCCATTCCATTGAGAATCTGTTTGAGAGGTTTCAGTTTGGTTGGATCAAAAATAGAAGCGATCCGGGGCTTGAACTTTCTGACCTGTTCTGCGAACAGTTCAACATTACTCCCCGCGGACATGGCGACGATCTCAAACTTATCGGGATTGCGCTGGACCACATCCAGGGTATTGACACCGATCGAACCGGTGGAACCCAGAATCGATATCTTTTTCATAACGGGTTAACCGATAAATGTCCAAAGGGGAAATGGGTGGGGGAGGCCGTTCTTCAAATTGACAGAAAAAAATGCCGGTATATCCTTTAGTGCCACAGGCTCAGGTAGCAATAAAGCGCAGGACCGGCAAACAATAAACTGTCAATGCGATCCAAGACTCCCCCGTGACCCGGAATCAGATTTCCGGAATCCTTGATACCCGCATTCCGCTTCAATAGAGATTCGGCCAAATCGCCGAACTGACCGATGATACCGCAAATCAGGGCTCCGATCAAATTGACCCATACAGGCGTGCTATCCAGGAACCAGACGGAAACCACTCCCGCCGCGACCAGATTGCCAGAAAGCCCGCCCACGGCCCCTTCAATGGTTTTATTGGGACTGACTGCCTGCGCCAGGGGGCTCTTCCCCCAGTTTTTACCCACATAATAGGCGGCGATATCCCCGCTCCAGATGACGATGAACAAAAACAACAGCCACTGCCGCCCCGAACCGATTTCTCGCAAAAGAAGATAATAGCCGGACAATCCGGCTACGTAAAAAATCCCGAGAAGGGTGAACGATATCTGGACGATCGCGATCTTGACGTCCTTTTCGATGAGAAACCATGCCGCGATTACCGAAACCACGGCCACCAGCCCCCACTGCAGCAGATAATCGCTTCCAAAATAAAAGGAAAGGAGAAGGAGAAAACTTAAGGCCATTCCCAGTTTTGGGAATCCTTCAACGCCCACTCGCGAGATCAATTCAAAATACTCGCGGCAGCCGATCAAAGCCACTACCGCCACCAGGAATAGGAATAGAGGTTTCGATCCGTAGAGGACCACCCCCATCGTGAGCGGGATCGCTACGGCTGCACTCAGGATACGCGTCAATTCAACATCCTCGGCCGGGCAACGCCCGGAGGAAATGGGTTAAACTTTATCTCGCGCTCAGAAAGTTAAAGATAGTGCTTAAGGCTTTGCCATCTGCCCCCATGGTTAGTGGTTAGTTTTGATAATCTGTTCTTGAGTCATTCCGAATCGTCTTTCGCGGTTCTGGAAATCGATGATCGCATTCAAAAGGTCCTCTTCGGAAAACTCCGGCCATAAAACTTTTGTGTAATGTAATTCTGTATAGGCAATCTGGTAAAGGAGAAAGTTGCTGACCCGCATTTCCCCGCTGGTCCGAATCAACAGGTCCGGTTCGGGAAGAGACTCCGTCAACAGGGCGCTTTCGAAAACGGCAAAATCGATGTCTTCGATTTGGAGTTCCCCGGACCGTACCCTGGCGGCGATTTTTTTCACGGCATCGAGGATTTCCTGCCGTCCACCGTAACTCAGAGCCAGGGTCAACACCATCCCATCGTTTTCTCGAGTAGTATTTTTAGAATGGTCGATTAGGTTTTGGATATCCTGCGGGAGTTCCTCAATATGGCCTATGGTATTTAACCGGATATTTTCCCGATTCATCCTCTCCAGTTCCTTTTTAAGATAATGGTCCAGGATCTTCATGAGCGTGTTGATTTCAGTGGGAGGCCGGTTCCAGTTCTCTTCAGAAAAGGAATACAGGGTGAGGGCTTCGATATCTAGTTTTCGGCAGAGGGTGACCACTTTGTCGACGGTCTTGACCCCTGCCCAATGACCCTGGACCCTGGGCAGGGAATTTTTTTTCGCCCAGCGGCCATTGCCGTCCATGATAATGGCTATGTGCCGGGGCATTTTATTGGGATCGATCTTCTTCAGTAACGACTCGATATTCAAAGGTAAGAATCCTTAAATAAACTGTAGGCTACTCGCCGTAGGGGCAGTTGGCTGAAACTTTATCTTGTGCCCTGAAACTCATCGCCCGCGAGATATAGTATTAACGCGTGCCCTGCCCGCGTGGCGGGCTGGCCCTGTGCCGAGCAGTGAAATTTTAGCGGAGTTTAATCAAACTTCCAATACATCTTTTTCCTTGGCCTGGGCGATTCTATCCACTTCCGCAATCTGCCCATCGGTGATTTTCTGCATCTGATCCAGCTTTTTGTGAACCTCGTCTTTGGAAATCTCATGCTTTTTTTCAGTGGCCTTGGCTTTGTCGTTGAATTCACGCCGCACATTGCGGATAGCCACCCGGCATTCTTCGGCATGGTTCTTCACGACCTTGACCAGTTGCTGGCGCCGTTCGCTGGTGAGGGGAGGGATCGTCAGCCGAATTATTTTCCCGTCGTTATTTGGGTTGATGCCCAGATCCGATGACTGAATCGCTTTTTCCACATCTTTGAGGATGGAAACATCCCAGGGTTGGATGGTGATCGTATGACCGTCGGCAATACCCAGTGCGGCAACTTGGTTTAAGGGGGTGGGGTTTCCGTAATAATCCACGTTGATCCCTTCCAGAATGGCCAGCGAGGCCTGGCCGGTTCTCAGCTTAGCAAGGTCCGCCCGAAGATGGTCGATAGAAATATGCATTTTCTTTTCACATTCTTTTAAGAGATCCTCGACCATCAATTTGCTCCTACCGTGGTTCCAATTTTTTCACCCAGAAGAACCCTTTTAATGCTGTGCTTATTTCTGACATTAAAAATCACCATCGGAAGCTTGTTGTCCATACATAAAGATACCGATGTGGAGTCCATGACCTTCAATCCTTTTTTCAATACCTCGAGATAAGTCAACTGATTGAACTTGGTGGCACCGCTGTGCTCCATAGGATCGGCGGAATAAATGCCATCCACTTTCGTAGCTTTGAATATAACATCCGCGCCGATTTCCATAGCCCTTAGGGAGGCGGCGGTATCGGTGGTAAAGTAGGGGTTCCCGGTTCCGCCGGCGAAAATAACCACCCGGCCCTTTTCCAGATGGCGTATCGCTCTTCTTCGGACATAAGGCTCGGCCACCTGATGAATTTCAATCGCCGTCTGGACACGGGTCTCTATCCCCACCACTTCCAAAGCGTGCTGCAGGGCGAGGCCGTTAATGACGGTGGCCAGCATCCCCATGTAGTCCGCCGTCACCCGTTCCATTCCCAGGTTACTGGCGGTGGCGCCGCGGAAAATATTTCCCCCACCGATGACGATGGCCATCTCGACGCCCAGTTGTTTGGCCTCAAGAACTTCGAGGCCGATATTATTGATCGCCCCTTGGTGGATGCCGAATCCGCCATCCATTTCGGCCAGGCTCTCTCCGCCCAATTTTAAAAGAACCCGTTTGTAAATCGGCTGATCCATGGATTAAACCTGCTTACTTTGAAATTTCATATCGTGTGAAAGCTCCGACCATAATATTTTCACCCAGTATGGCGATCTTTTGCTGGATCAGTTCCTGAATGGAAATATTGGTATCTTTGACAAAGGACTGCTCCAAGAGACAGTTTTCTTCATAAAACTTATCCATTTTCCCAGTGACTATCTTGTCGATGATCTTCTCAGGTTTACCTGACTCTCTGGCCTGATCGGCAAAGATTTCCTTTTCCTTGTCGAGAATATCCTGTGTGACATCTTCCCGTTTCACGAACCTCGGCCTGGAAGCGGCGATGTGCATGGCGATATCCTTGACCAGTTCCTGAAAATCGGGAGTGTTGGCCACGAAGTCCGTTTCACAATTGATCTCTACCATCACCCCGATCTTGTTTCCCGGGTGGACGTAAGAGCCGATGGCCCCGTCCCCGGTTTCACGTCCGGCTTTCTTATTAGCCTTGGCCAGCCCCTTTTTACGGAGAAAGGTGATGGCTTCTTCGATGTCCCCGCTGGTTTCCTTCAATGCCTGCTTGCATTCCATGATCCCAGCACCGGACCGTGTCCGCAGGCCTTTCACCATTGCAGCGCTGATTTCCATTCTTACTCCTTTTCACAAAATAAAAATTAAACTTTTAAAGTTAATTTTGACTTGAGAGAGCACTTCTTAAGTATTCGGGGAAATTGAAATCCTGGAGAGATCACACACTGGTACCTCAAAAACCGTTCTCAGAATCTTGACAGGCGCTTAGGCAGGAACGACGTTTTCGTTCTCGGCGCTTTCGCTGTTATCGGTACTAGATTCCGTTGCGGAATCTAGAGGATTCTCTTTTATGGGTTCTGCCGGACCGGAACTTCCCTTGTCGTCCACCTTGCCTTGGTCGGGCCGGTCTTTCCGGGCGGCATTAAAAATTTCCTGCCCTTCAAGAGCCACATCGGCGATTCGGCTTGTAAACAGCTTGATAGACCGTATGGCATCGTCGTTTCCGGGAATCGGGAAATCCACACCGTCCGGATCGCAATTGGTGTCGACAATGGCGATGATTTTAATCCCTAGTTTTCTTGCCTCCGCCAAGGCGATTTTTTCTTTTCTTGTATCTACGATAAAAATGGCTTGGGGAAGATCTTTCATGGTTTTGATGCCACGCAGGAACTTATTGAGTTTTTCGATCTCCTTGCGTTTTTTCAGCCCCTCCTTTTTGCGAAGCCTGCTGAACTGGTCTTCCTCTTCCATCCTTTCCAGTTCGTGCAGACGATCGATACTCTTGCGGATGGTCGAAAAATTGGTCATCGTGCCACCCAACCATCTCTGGTTGACATAATACATACCACACCGAGCGGCTTCTTCGGCGACCAGCTTCTGCGCCTGCTTCTTGGTGGCCACGAACAATATTTTTTTGCCTTCCTGGGAAATTCCCCTGACATACTGTTCCGCTTCCTTGAATAGCTTCAAGGTTTTCTGAAGGTCGACGAGGTAAATTCCATTGCGCGCCCCGTAAATATATTTTTTCATTTTGGGGTTCCAGCGCGTGGTCTGGTGCCCGAAATGGACCCCGGCTTCAAGTAAACTTTTCATGGAAATTTCTGGCATGCATAACTCCTTTAAATTTTGTTGGTTTGGCCTCCGCCACCATCATTTCAATACAGGAACCCGTAAGGGCCACCCCAGCACCGATCCGGCAACGTGCGATTTTTTATACTATTATTGGATATGGATCCTCAGACGAGGAACAAGATTGCGGGGTAGATTAACATATTGTTTTTTAGGAGACAAGAACTAAGGAAGGGAGAAACCCAAACCACCGGGATAGAAGGCGACTCGCTTGCCCTTTATTTTAAAGGGCAAGCTCATGGCCGCAGGCAATTTTTAGAGGTCCCCTTAAAAAAAAGACCGGGAACTGAGCCAGTGTAAAGGAAATAGAATAGGCGGGCAACACGAATCGGAATCGAGTATATCGAAAAGGTTGGCTAAGAAACAGGGCTTATTGAAGGTTGTAAAAAAAATGTCCTTGTCTGATCATCATTTCGAGCAGGCGAAGCCAACAAAGCAATCCAGAAAACCTGAATCGCCGCGCCGCTTATAGCAGCTCGCGATGTCGCTTTACCCCGGACATTGTTTATGCAGGAGTCAATAGTTGCTTTCGAGGTCTTTGAGTTTGCTTCCCATTCTCCTGATCAATTCCTTATAGTCATGCTTACCGATAATCTTGTAGAATTTGGAACGCAGATTGTTCCGCATGCTGATCCCGTCCAGGTCCACATCCACCACCCGCCATTTTCCGGAATGGTTGAGCATGTGGAAATCGATTTCAACCTCTCCTTCATCCTGATGAATGACCATAACCGGAACGCTTGCAGAGGCATTTTTCATTTTGGGTTTTCCGTATACAAGTGCCAGTTCGGCAAAGAATTTTCCTGAATTCGGAAACGCTTCCTTGACAAACAACTTGGACAGCAATTGGACAAACTGTTCCTGTTCGGTCGGAGTCCTGTTTCCCCAATAATGCCCTAGGGTTTTCCGGCTGACCTCGGTAATATCCAACCGGGCCAGTGCCAGATCGGAAAGTTTTTGGTTAATTTTTTTCTGCTTGGCGGAAATATCTTCGCCGTCCTTGATCATCCGGATCGAATCGAGAAGTTGCCGGACCGCGGATTCGGGTTCCTCGGCAAAACCGGGGGAAGGCAGGGATAAAATGAGCGTAATCCAAAAAATCAGGAAACCTTTTTCAGCACGAAACATAATTTTGTGTGGTAAATTACCCGAATCAGGATGAAACTTCCTTTTTTAAGGAAACCTTGCGGGACGGTTGTCGGTTAACGGTAACCCGGTTCTCCATAGGTTATCATTCATCACGGCGTTTGGAAAATATTTTTCTATACCATGCCTCA
>JAYZAN010000016.1:0-25227 GCA_036339675.1 Nitrospinota bacterium | reverse complement strand
CACCCAAAATCCCTCTTCATCCTGGCGGGATAGGAGGAAATTTCGGGCCCTTTCGATGGCATCGTCCAGCCTCTGACCAAAGGGAATCGCCACTTTCATCTCCTTATTTTCCGAAGCTTCACAGGTTTCCGTAAATTTTTGCATTTATTTCCAAACAGTTAGCTCACACTTTGGTAAAAATAGACCATTTCTTCCAAAAAGGAAAGAGATTAATCCCGCCCCCCTTACCGGGAGGTTCCCAGACCATGAATCCATAAAATAAGACAAAAGAGTTGACAGAATTAAGATAGTTTTTTAACATAATACGTTCAAAATCTGGTTTACAAAACTCAAGCGAATGGTGGCATGAAAACGTTTTCAGCAAAAAAATCCGATGTTGTTAAAAAATGGGTAATTATAGACGCCGACGGGCAAGTGCTCGGAAGGATCGCATCACGGGCGGCGGCCATCATCCGGGGTAAAACGAAACCCATATTCACCCCCCATGTCGACACCGGGGACAATGTCATCATCATCAATGCCGCGAAGATCAAACTGACCGGTAAAAAATGGATGCAAAAAATCTATTACCGCCATACCGGTTTCCCGGGCGGAATCAAATCTACCACCGCCCAGGAAATTCTGGATAAAAAACCGGCGGACCTGTTAACGAAGGCCGTGAAAGGCATGCTTCCCAAAAACAGACTGGGACGCAGCCTTTTTAACAACCTTCGGGTTTATGACGCCGATCAGCATCCGCATTCGGCGCAGAATCCGGAACCGGTTACCTTATAATCAACAGGAATTCATTTCCTGAATCCGCTTTTAAAGCAGGAGTCGATACATGTCAGATCAGGACCAGAAGCTTTACGCCACCGGCAAACGAAAAGAAGCCATTGCCAAAGTCTGGATACAACCCGGCGAAGGCAACGTTATCGTCAATAAGAAAAAGGTCGATGAGTATTTTAGGCGTGATTCCCTGGAAATGAACGTCAAGCAACCCCTGATCCTGACCGATACGGCGACCTCCTACGATGTAGCGGCCACCGTCACCGGAGGCGGGCTCTCAGGACAATCCGGAGCGCTCCGCCTGGGAATATCCAGGGCGCTCATTGTATCCAACCCGAACCTTCGTCCAACCCTCAAAAGCGCCGGTTTTCTTACCCGTGACTCCCGTATAGTGGAAAGAAAAAAATACGGCAGACCCGGAGCCCGTAAACGCTTTCAATTCTCCAAGCGTTAAGCCATTCCTTAAAGAATCGGGCATCCCCTTTAAAAAAAGTTTCCCAGTATTTCAAGAAGAGTCCCCTGTTTGGGCTCTCGGAACGGATGGAGCAATTTACAGCAGATTTTTACGCAATCATCCTGTACAAATAAGGTATAACCCCGGATAGACCATTTACTTAGTGTCCCCGGAAACCTGATGGAACATTGATCATGGCAAAAATAGGCATTGTAGGTGCAACAGGTTATACAGGCCTCGAGCTTCTCCGCCTGCTAATTAAACATCCCAAAGGGGAACTGGTGACACTCACCTCCGAAACCTACAGCGGCAAACAAGTTTCAGAAGTCTTCCCATCTCTGGGGGGTTGCATCGATAGGTCCCTGGTGAAGCTGGACTCTAAAACGGGAGAAGGATGCGATATCCTTTTTCTTGCCCTTCCCCACACGACCGCCATGGATAAAGTGGCGGGTTTTCTTGAGAACCGCTGCCGGGTCATTGATCTCAGCGCGGATTTCAGGATCAAAAACCCGCAAGCATTCGAACAATGGTACTCCACTCCACATGTCGCACAGGAATTATTGGACGAGGCGGTGTACGGTTTACCGGAGCTTCACCGGGAACAGATTAAAACCGCCCGGCTTGTGGCGAATCCCGGCTGCTATCCCACCGGGGTGATCCTAGCACTGGCCCCCCTGGTGAAATCCGGATGGGCGAATCTTTCATCCATCGTCGCCGATTGCAAATCGGGTGTGTCGGGAGCCGGACGCAAAGCGTCTCTCACCACGCAGTTTGCAGAATGCAACGAAGGAGTTTCAGCCTATAATCTGGCCACCCACCGGCACACGCCCGAGATGGAACAGGAAATTTCCCAACTGGCGGGACAGGAAACCACGATTTCATTTTCTCCCCATCTCATGCCCATGACACGGGGGCTGCTAAGTACGGTTTACGTCGACTTACAAAAAGAAATCAACCTGGAAGAGCTGACGGATTGTTACCAAAAATTCTATCAAAAAGAACCCTTCGTTCGGATCCTGAAATCCGGGTCTTATGCCAACACCCATTTTGTCGTTGTATCCAATTATTGCGATATCGGGCTCCAGATCGACTCCCGAAATCGTCGGGCGATCATAACCAGCGCCATCGATAACCTTGTAAAGGGCGCCTCCGGGCAGGCCGTGCAGAATATGAACATCATGCTGGGAATCGGGGAGCAAACCGCAATCGATTCGCCCGGTATTTTTCCCTAGATTAAAAGTTATGAAAATAGCCGCCCGTCGAATTCCCTCCATTCCCGGATTCCAGTGCGCCGGAATCTCCTGTGGGATTAAAACCGGGAAGACAAAAGATCTCGCCCTGATGGTCTCCGACCGGCCTGCCGTGGCCGCCGGGGTGTTCACCACCAATCAGGTTCAATCGCCTACCGTGGCCTGGGACAAAAAGGCGCTGCAAACATCCGCCACCCTCCGGGCCATCCTAGTCAACAGCGGCAACGCCAACGCCTGCACCGGAAAACGGGGAATGAAAGACTGCGAAACCCTAACCGGCGAACTGGCAAAATCCCTTTCCATTTCCAGCCGTGAAATCCTGATCGCATCGACGGGAATCATCGGGGTCCCCCTACCCGCAAAAAAAATCGTTGCTTCCTTAGACCGGCTGACCGGACAACTTTCTAAAGACAACTGGAAGGAGACCGCCCAAGCCATTATGACCACCGACCTGGTGCCGAAAACCGACGCGGTCAGTTATACCCGTGCGGGAAAAAAAATAATCATCGGCGGCATCGCCAAAGGATCGGGAATGATCCACCCCAACATGGCGACCATGCTGGCCTTCATCACCACCAACGCTGCCCTGCCCTCCACAACCCTTCAGCGGGCCCTGAAAGAAGCCGTCGACCCGACGTTCAACAGTATCACGGTGGATGGGGACACCAGCACCAACGATATGGTTCTGGCTATGGCCAACGGCCTGGCTGGAAACCCATCGATCTGGTCCGGTTCGGCCGACTACAAGTCCTTCGTGAAAGGATTGAAGGAAGTTTGTAAAAACCTCGCGTTCCAAATCGTCCAGGATGGTGAAGGGGCTACCAAGTTTGTCACCATAAAAGTCCAGGGAGCCAAAACCAAAAAGGGCGCCCAGACCATCGCTAAAAGTGTCGCCACATCATCCCTGGTCAAAACTGCGTTGTTCGGAGAAGACCCCAACTGGGGCCGCGTTCTTTCCGCGGTGGGCTATGCAGGAGTATCGGTGAATCAGGACCGTATTCGCATTACCCTCAATGGCGCTCTTCTGTTTAAAAACGGAGCCCCGGCAAGAGGCACATCCCCAGCCATGCTCAGGAAAAAAATGCGGCAAAAATTTATTCTCGTCACCATCAGTCTTTTCCAGGGCAGGCATGAGGCGGAAGTCTATACCTGCGACCTGTCCTACAATTATGTTCGCATCAATGCAGAATACACGACATGAAGGTGGGACCGGCACCGGCGAAGGTCATGGTTCGCATCATAAATAGAAAAAAGCCCGTTCTCCTCCTCTTCCCCTTGTATTTTCCCCGCAATGTAATAAACTTTTCATTTTACTGGTAAAAATATTGAAACCATTAATTTCAATCCATCAGCCCTCAATCACTTCTTTATATAATGCCTATACTGACCATCAGAAACTGCTTCGATCCGGCCCTAAGGAAAAAATGCCGGGCCGTCGAAAACATCGATGAATCGCTGGTGACCCTGTCCCAGGACATGATCGATACCATGCTAGAGGCGCATGGAGCGGGGCTCGCGGCCAATCAGGTGGGAGTTTCATCAGAACTGTTCGTGATGGATATGGGCATTCAAACTGAGGAACACGATCCCGTGATCGTGATCAATCCCGTCATCACCGCCTCCGAGGAGGAAGAGATGGGGGAAGAAGGGTGCCTGAGTATTCCCGAGGTTTTTGCTGAAGTCAAACGAGCTAAACGAATTGAGTTGAAGGGCTATAACCTGGAAGGAAACGAAATCCGGTATGAAGCCGACGGATTTCTGGCCCGGGCCTTTCAGCACGAAATGGATCACCTGGCAGGAATTTTGTTCTGGGATAACCTAGGGAAAGTAAAAAGGGATATCCTGAAGCGAAAGTTCAGAAAGAAGCTGAAAGAGATGGCAGAATGAAAATCGTTTTCATGGGCACCTCGGAGTTTGCGCTTCCAACCCTTAGAGAACTGATTCGATCCGAGCACGAAATTCTCAGTGTGGTCACTCAACCCGACCGCCATAAAGGCCGGGGCCAGGAGCTTTCGCCACCGCCGGTCAAAATATTTGCACAGGAATCCGATATCCCGGTACTGCAACCTGAAAATGCCAACACTCCTGAATTTATCGACACCTTGAAGCGATTGAATCCCGACATCAATATCGTTGTGGCTTTTGGCCAGATATTAAGACGGGAACTTCTGGAAACTCCAAAGCTGTTCTGCATGAATTTACATGCTTCCATTCTTCCCAAATACAGGGGAGCCGCACCCATCAACCGTGCAATCATAAACGGGGAAAAAGAAACCGGTGTCACGACCATGAAAATGGATGAAGGTTTGGACACCGGTGATATTCTTCTAACCCGAACCATACCCATAGAGGAAGCAGATGATTCTAAAACCCTTCACGACAAGCTGGCAGAAGAAGGAGGAAACCTGGTCCTGCAAACCCTTTGGCATTTTGGGGAACAAACTCTCACTCCCGTCCCCCAGGACAACAGCCGATCGAGTTACGCGCCGAAGCTGAAAAAAAAAGATGGTTTGATTCCCTGGAGCCAGACCGCCGATGAAATAAAAAATCTGATCCGGGGTCTTAAGCCCTGGCCCGGGGCTTACACCTTTTACAAAAATAAAAGGCTTCGCATCTTGAAATCCCAAACGATTCCCGGCGACAGGGTCGACCCGCCCGGAGAGATCGTCCGCTTGTCCGATTTCGGCATTGAAGTGGGAACTGGGAAAAACCGGATTGCGATCACAGAACTTCAACCGGAAGGGAAAAAAGCTATGTCGGTAAAAAATTTTCTGGCTGGACATACTGTGAATAAAGGGGACCATTTCGAAACCTGTATCTCACCCGAAACTTCCAACAACCAAAAAGGAACGCATGCCTAGAACACTGATAACCGGAGGAGCCGGTTTTCTCGGATCACATTTATGCGAATACCTGCTGGACAAAGACCATGAAGTTATCTGCATGGACAACCTGATCACAGGCTCAAGAGATAATATCGCTCATATTAAAAATGAGTGGTTTCAATTTATTGAACACAACGTCACAGAATTTATAGAAGTGAAAGGAAAACTGGACTATATCCTTCATTTCGCATCGCCCGCCAGCCCCATCGATTATCTGGAGCTTCCTATCCAGACACTCAAAGTGGGGTCTTTAGGAACCCACAATTCACTTGGCCTCGCCAAGGAGAAAAGGGCGGTATTTCTTCTTGCCTCCACATCGGAAGTTTATGGCGATCCACTGGTCCATCCGCAAAAAGAAAGTTACTGGGGAAATGTCAATCCCGTAGGCCCGCGCGGGGTTTATGATGAAGCCAAACGGTTCGCCGAGGCCATCACCATGGCCTACCACAGATATCATAGAGTCAACACGAAGATCGTCAGGATATTCAATACATATGGTCCAAGGATGCGATTGAATGACGGAAGGGCCATCCCCAACTTCATCAAACAGGCCTTGACAGGCAAAGACCTGACCGCATATGGAGACGGAAGCCAGACCCGCAGTTTTTGCTATGTATCCGATTTGATTGAAGGAATTTATAGACTGCTGATGTCCGATCTCAATGAGCCTGTCAATATTGGAAATCCGCAGGAAATGACCATTCAGGAAATGGCCGAGAAAATTTTGTGTGTAACAGGAATCAGGAGCAAAATCACTAACGCTCCCCTTCCCCAGGACGATCCCAAAGTCAGACAGCCCGACATCGGAATGGCTAAAAAACATCTGGACTGGGAACCTTGTGTGTCTCTGGATGAGGGATTAGGCAAAACATTGGATCATTTCAAAAATAAACTGGGCACTTCCAAAGCCTGAGAATTTTTTTAATGGCGGATAAGCAGACATCAATCAAGCACTGACCGGAAGACGAACGTCCTCGAGAACGATTGATAAGATATGGCGGGGACAAATTGTCGGATGCGCATCTTCTCGGCATCCTGATCGGGTCAGGAGACCGCCGGGCAAAAAAGAACACCGTCGATCTCAGCCCCGATTTATTGAAAACGTTCAGCGATTTTAATAAATTGGGCTAGGCCTCAATCAGTGAAATCTGCGAAGTCAAGGGTATCGGGGCCGCCAAAGCGGCGCAAATTAAAGTGGCCCTGGAGGTCTGTAAACACATGGCATCTCAGGCTTTAGGTGTTAAAATAAAACTGTGGACAGCACGGGACTTTGTGGAGCAATTCACTCCGTTCATGAAAAATCTAAGAAAGGAAATTGTAAAAGTCGTTCTCCTTGATCCAAAACTACAGCTGCTCAAGGAACTGACCATCTCTAAGGGGAGCCTGAACTCAAGCATCGTACATCCAAGGGAAGTCATGATCCCGGCCATTAAAGAGTCCGCGGCCTCCATTGTCCTGATCCACAATCATCCCAGCGAGGATCCCAGTCCCAGTCAGCATGATATTGAGATCACACACAGGCTTTCCAAGACGGGGGATATCATTGGAATTAAACTACTGGATCATATTATTATCGGCGGAATCGATTATTACAGCTTTTCTGAGGAAGGGCTTGTCTGATATAACTATAGTCTGAACGGAAGGTCCGGAAAAACTTCCCAGCCACCCGCCGTGGAGGCAGTTTGCTAATAGATTGTAGAACTGACGATTATCGTTGAGCGCAATCAAAATTTCACCCTGATGGGTCCAGCGGCACGCTGGCAAGGAAATAATGATCCTCGAGCGTGAATCATAGATTGTGATTATTTCCTGCGGAGGTTCTCCACAAAATTTCAGCATTATTAGAGGTTTCCTTGAAAATGAAAGGTTCACAAAATTAATGGAACGCGTCAGGAAATTTTTAAAAGACAGCGCCGATCTGAAAATTCAGGTCGCAGAGACACTTTCCGATAAAATTCTCGAAGCCGCACAATTGGTTCATCAACGCCTTTCCCAAGGAGGAAAACTTCTCCTCATGGGTAACGGTGGAAGTGCGGGAGACGCCCAGCATATCGCCGCGGAACTCATCGGCAGATTCAAAAAAGAAAGGAGAGCCATCCCCGCCATTGCCCTGACGGTCGATACCTCCACCTTGACGGCGCTGGGCAACGATTACGGATTCGATACAGTTTTTTCAAGACAGATTGAAGCCCTGGCCCGGAAAGGAGATGTCGTGGTGGGAATCAGCACCAGCGGCAATTCCGAAAACGTGGTCCGGGCCCTGAAACTGGCCAATGAAATCGGAGCGGACACGATCGGATTGCTCGGCAATGAGGGAGGCCGCGCCAAAGAGCACGTGGGAATCGCCATTGTCGTTCCCTCAAATGATACCGCACGCATCCAGGAAACCCATATCACCATCGGCCATATCATTTGTGAAATCATCGAACAAGAGATCGTGAATGAAAACTAAATTCAAAAACTTCTTCAACAGCACCGAACGGCCTAAATTCATGGTCATTGGGGATCTCATACTGGATGAATACATCTGGGGCGGCGTGAACCGGATATCACCGGAAGCACCTGTCCCCGTACTGGAATCCCGGTCAGAAAACCTGACTCTTGGGGGGGCCGCCAATGTCGCCAATAATCTGATAGCCCTCGGATGCGAAGTTCACCTTGTCGGTGCAATCGGGCAGGATGAAAAAGGCGATCGGTTACTCAGCCTGATCGAGGAGCGGGGAATTTTTACTCAGGGGATCTACCGATTCGTCCACCGTCCCACGACCTCCAAGATCCGGATCATCGCTCACAACCAGCAGATTCTGAGAATAGATAAAGAAGACAACCGGCCCATCACAGAAGAAACCGAAAATAAAATCATCAAATTCGTTAACGATACCATGGCGGAAGTCAGCGGCGTCATTTGCTCGGACTATCAAAAAGGAATTTTGACAGAGAAAGTGATCAAAAAGATCGTGCACCGCGCGAAAAACTGCAAGAAGCAGGTCATCGTCGATCCCAAGAAAGCCGAGTTCGGCCTGTACAAAGGAGCCACCGTCATCACCCCCAACCAGATGGAAGTCGAACAGGCAGTCCCCATTAAAATCAACGACGAGATCGACCTGGAGCGCGCGGGAGAATACCTGTTGACCCTGACCAAGGCCAAGGCCCTCTTGGTCACTAGGGGTAAAGACGGGATGACGCTTTACATGGAAAAAGAGAAACCCGTTAATATTCCCACCGTCGCTAAGGAAGTCTATGATGTCACCGGTGCGGGAGATACGGTCGTCAGCGTGTTCGCGATGACCAGCGCAGTCGGGTTCAACTACCAGGAATCGGCCTGGCTGTCCAACATGGCCGCCAGTATCGTGGTGGGGAAAGTTGGCACCGCCGTCGCCACGCTGGACGAAATCAACGAATACCTACAGGATGAAATGCTGAGAACCTCGCACACTGTCCTTGGACTCGACGAATTGAAAAAGATCTCCAGCCTGAGTAAAAGCACGGGCAAGAAAATCGTTTTCACCAACGGGTGTTTCGATCTGCTCCATGGTGGGCATATCGAATTTTTACAAAAAGCCAAGGCCCTGGGCGATCTCCTGATCGTCGGGGTCAACAGCGACGAGTCGGTGCGTTCCATAAAAGGGAACGGACGCCCCATCAAGAACCAGAAAGAAAGAACGGATATCCTTTCTGCTCTCAAGTATATCGACTACATCACCGTCTTCAACGAGCCGACGCCGAAGGACCTCATCCGCGAAATCCGCCCGGATATCCTGGTGAAAGGCGATGATTACAGGATCGACGAAGTGGTGGGGCGCGAAATCGTGGAAGGCTATGGAGCCCGGGTCGAACTCATTCCCATCGTCAAGGGACTCTCCACCACCAAAACGGTAGAAAAAATCCTCGAAAACCACAAGTTATAAAAAAGGAAACCGGTCGGGCCATACCCGCCAGCGTGACGCTGGACCCAACAGGATAAACTTTATCTTGCGATCGATGAGTCTTAGGGCACAAGTTAGAGTTTCAGCCATCGGGACCTGCGCGGAGCAGCCGGGCCATACCCGGTAAATAGAATTTACCGCCCCAATCGTTTTCCCGGCATGAGGTAGTTCTCAACATAGTCGGTGATACCGTTCTCGAGCGAAGTGAGCGGCCGGTCATACCCTGCGCTTCTTATCTTTTCCATTTCAGCACGGGTATGATACTGGTACTGGTTGCGGATGGAGTCGGGCATCTCGATGTATTCCACATTGGGCTCGATGCCCATCGCCAAGAAAATCGCCTGTGCCAGATCGTTCCAGTTTCTCGCCACTCCAGATCCCACATTGAAAATGCCTCCCACATCCGGCCGGTCCAGAAAAAATAACGTCATCGTCACCGCGTCTTTAATGTAGAGAAAATCCCTCTCTTGGGCCCCATCGGCGTACTCGGACCGGTACGATTTAAACAGTCGAATCTTCTCCGTCTCTTTGATCTGAAAAAATCCCTTTCGTACCAGGCTCTGCATTTCCTCTTTATGGTATTCATTAGGACCGTACACATTGAAATATTTCAACCCGGCCATCCTGTCCAATACACCCTCCCCTTTCGCCCACAGGTCGAACTGCTGTTTGCTTTGTCCGTAAAGGTTGAGAGGAGTAAGGGTATCCATCTTTGATTCATCATCCGAGTATCCATTCTCGCCATTCCCGTATGTGGCGGCGCTGGATGCGTAAATGAACCGGACATCATTTTCCAGGCAATATTCTGCGAGATCCCTCGTGTATTCAAAATTATTTCGGCGAAGAAATTCTTCATCGGTTTCGGTGGTCGAAGAACACGCCCCCATGTGGATGATCGCTTCCACATCGGACAGTCCCCGCCCGAGAACGATCTCCAGAAAATCCTCCTTGCCGCGGTTTTTTTCGAACCTGAGGCTATCGAGATTTTTTTTCTTTTCAGGATGATCTGCATCGTCTACCAGCACGATGTCGGTTCTTCCGCGCGCGTTGAGTTCGTTGACAATGGCGCTGCCAATAAACCCCGCGCCGCCTGTGACAATAATCATAAGCCTTCCTGCATCATTTTGTTGTCTTAAGCGGAACCTCCATGCGCCAGCTTTGCACCCCGCGCAGGCGCCCCGCCGCTTTCGGGTTCTTTCTTTCGATCTTAATGATCGAAACCGGTCCCCTTGTTTTTGTGAGAAAAATTACAGGACGCCATGTTCGCTTGAAAATCCTGGGACCATAAGGATGGTCCAGGGTCCACGGGTTTCCCAGCCACGTCTCGCTGAATACGAATTGGCCGTTTATCTCACCGGCATTGAGATACGCCACCGTGTCCCCGGCGTCCAGATTCACACTCAAAAGGTTGATGTTCAAACCGAACATCGGTTCATCCTGTCGCCCTTTCTTATCGGCGATCATCAGCAGGGAGTCCTCGATCCGGACAGCCAGCAAACCGTCGCCGGGAATCGTTTCCGCCTCCGGCACCGGAAGCATCCCGTCTTCAGGAACCCGCCAGCGGGTCAGGTCCCAGATGGACTTCAGCGCATATTCAAAGCTTACAAAGGATGGGAAAATTTTATAAAACGTCGTAGGTCCCACCGAGGTCCTGCTTTCGACCAGCACCGCCGGGAGGAGGATTTTCTCCCCTGCATTCCCTGTGAAGCGGCCGTAATCTTTCAGGAGGATGTAATCTGTCCCGTCTTTTTTGACCTGTTCGACGCCGGAATCGGCATTGTACTCCATAAACAGGACATTTCCCAGATTTCCCGTAGCGATGATGTTGTGGACCCGTTTTCGCATCTCCCCAGCACCGTATAAATAAAACCATACGTGCGTCCGGTTGGAGGCGAGAACCAGATCGTTCGGCCCGAGTCGGGCAATGTATTCCCGCACCTGATCAAACCGCTCCCTCTCGAACCGTTCAGGAACCAATCGGTCGTTGAAATCCCGTCCCGAAACAATGACCAAGGGGACCCATAATACAGCCAGGATGAGGGCGCTTGTTCTTTCCCGGCCTGGTCCAGCGGCCCGTTCGATTGCTTTATCCAAGATGACCTTCATTCCCAGCACGGCATAGAAAAAAAAGAACGGCTGAAGATATACGAATATCCGCGCATGGGGAACCTGCGATGACATCCCGATCATCAAGGCCAAATAAACTGCCAGCGGTGCCGCAAGAAGGGCGACTGACAAATAAAAGATGGCGCGGTTATTGCCGCGCATCCACCATAAACCTGCAATACCCGAAAAAAGAAAAAGGGTGCCCAACGATCCATAGGGTAAAATCCACTCCTCCAGAATTTCAGGCAGGAAGCGGTCCAGATCTGTTCTCGCCGCATTGACGACCGCCTGTTCCAGCATCTCAGGCGATATTAGAACAAAGTACTGGATAAAAAATCCCATCCACGAAACTAAAATGACCAGAACAATTTGAGTAGGCGGGAAAAAAACATCCCCCATTCGTTTCCGGAAACGGATTAGAAGAATCGATGCGAAAAATAGAAACAAGGAAACTTCAAACAGGATGAAGGTGGGAATGATCCAGGTGCCAGCCATCAGCAACACGCCAAGCCATATCAGTTCGTTGAGCGGAATCTGCCTACGGGGAGCGAAAAACGACCGCTCCTCTGAAGAAAATAACCGGACAACCTGAAACAGACAAAGCTGGGCCAGAAACATTACCAGCATATACCCCCGAGCATGGGTCGAATAGAAAATGTGGGTCGAGCTTATGGCGAGAAGCAGGGATGTGCCCAGGGCGACCGGCCGGCTGGGGGCCACCGAAAGTGCCGTCCGGTAGGCTAGGACCAGGCTGGCGACTCCGCACAACAGGACGGGCAGGCGTAGAACCCACGGGTGGAGTCCGAACGATTTCAACAAAACACTGATGATCACCGTATGCAGGATATGGTTGTTGGGGTATTGATAGTTGACGGGAATTTGCGTAAAGGGCATTTGTGCCCAGATGGAGGTGGTGGCCAGTTCGTCGCTGATGAGAGGCGCGTTGAATCCGATCAGGCGCAACACCAACCCCACAAAAAGAATGGCGAAAAAAAGGGTGCCGGCGGGTTTAAATTGGGGGATACCGCTGGAAGGTTTCATTTCGGTGGAGAATCAACAGGAGAACGGTCCGATTTTTATGATCGGATAATCTCGCAATAAATGCAATATTAAGTTTTTAGGAATGGAATTTGAAATAAAGTACGATATAATTTTATACATTTCTCCAAAAAAACGGTTTTAATCCAGATTTATGAAGTATTTAGTCCTTATCGGCAACGGCCTGACCGATCAGCCCATCGCCGAAAAAAATAATAAGACGCCCTTGCAGTTGGCCGATACCCCAAATCTGGACCGACTCGTCGGTTCGGGCCATGCGGGCACCCTGGAAACCATTCCTGAAAACCTTCATGCGGGAAACGATGTTTCTTATCTGTCCCTGCTCGGTATGGACCCGGTCCATTATCACGCGGCCCCAGCGTCCTTTCTCGCCCGCGCTTTGGGTATCCAGATTCAGGAAGGGGAAGTCCCTCTTTGCTGTGATTTTGTCATTCTGCAGTCCAGCCATAATGATATGATTATGAAGGACTTCACAGCGGATTTTCTAGCCAGTGAAGATTCGAAAACGCTTCTGGACGCGCTTCGGGACCAGATCGTCGACAGCGAAGTCCGCTTTCACCCTGGCGGGGGCTACAACAATTTGATGGTTCTTAAAAGTCCTCCGTATGCAAAACGGCTGACACCCCCAAACGAGCTCGTGGGTGAGGGCATACGCCGGTTCATGCCAGCGGACGATGAATTTAAAGAACTGATATTTATCATCAACCAGGCGCAGATCATCCTTCACAACCACCCATTCAATCAGAAGCGCAGAATGGAAAACCTGGATCCGGTAAACAGTGTCTGGTTATGGGGGAACGGAAAGCCCGCCCGTCTTCCCCAATTCGCCGAAATACACGGGAAGAAGGCGTCGGTCATAACCCCTTCTTTAATATTTCAGGGTATGGCCAAAGATGCAGGCATGAATGTGGTGTCTGGCGACAAACCCTCCAATAACGGCGCCAACCGTTTTCAGGAACTGGTCGAAACCGCTTTTAAGGAACTGGACCAATACGACATGGCCTATTTGCATTTCGCGGACCCGGAGGCCTATTCACTAAAGGGCCAAATTGATGAAAAAATTTTTGCCATTGAGGATTTCGACCAGGAAGTGGTAGGGCCGGTAATGGAAATAGCGAACTCGCGCGGGGATATTAAAATTCTTGTTCTGGTCAACCATGTTTGTTCCGTAAATAGTATGAAATACGAAAAAGGCCGGGTTCCGTTTCTGATGTATCCGGCAAAAAGGCCTTCAAAGCGATTCGAACGTTTCGATGAATCCATTATGGAGGCGGATTTGGACCATTTCAAAAAGGGTCCTGATCTGATCGGAGCGTTTCTAAAGGATCAATGGTAATGAGTGGATTGGTCGTTCAAAAATACGGCGGAACCTCGGTGGCCAACATCCCCCGGATCAGGCACGTGGCAGAAAAAATCGCCAGGACCCGTCAAAGAGGCTACGATGTTGTGGTTGTGGTCTCGGCGATGGCGGGTGAAACCGACAAGCTGATGGCCTTGGCCCACAAGATAACGGATAGTCCGGAATGCAGGGAGGTGGACCTTCTGCTCTCTTCCGGAGAACGTATTTCCAGTTCCTTATTGACCATTGCCCTAAACACCATCGGCTGCCCGGCGGTATCCATGACCGGGCGGCAAATCGGAATGGTCACGGACAGCATCCATACCCGGGCCCGAATCAAACAGATCGATACGGCCAAGGCTCAAAGCGTCCTCAAAAACAAGCATGTGGTGGTCGTTGCCGGGTTCCAGGGAATCAACGAACAGGGGGATGTCACCACCCTTGGGCGCGGGGGTTCGGACACATCCGCGGTGGCTCTGGCCGTGGCTCTGAATGCGGACCGTTGCGAAATCTATACCGATGTCGACGGGGTCTACACAGCCGACCCACGCATCGTTTCCGACGCCCGGAAACTGGAACACGTCTCGTTCGATGAAATGCTGGAAATGGCAAGCCTGGGGACCAAGGTCCTGCAAATTCGTTGCGTGGAATTTTCAAAAAAATATAATATGCCTCTGGTCGTCCGGTCTTCCTACAATGACGACGATCCGGGAACCCTGATCTGCGAGGAGGATCCGAAAATGGAACAGCCGGTTGTTTCCGGAATCATGTATGATAAAAAACAGGCAAAAATAACGGTTAAAGGCGTTCCGGACCAGCCGGGAATAGCGGGAAATATCTTTGGAGACCTGGCCAAGGCCTCCATTTCCGTGGACATGATCATTCAAAATGTCAGCGAGGAGGCCCATACCGATATCTCTTTCACCCTGGCGATACAGGACGTCGCCGACGCCATGAAAATCATGAAAAAAATTGCCAAAAAAATCGATGCCCAGGATGTGACCGCCAATAAGAATACCGCCAAGGTTTCCATCGTCGGCGCCGGAATGAGGAGCAACTCCGGGGTCGCGGGCAGAATGTTCCAGACCCTATCGGAAAAAAATATAAATATAATGATGATCAGTACTTCTGAAATAAGAGTTTCATGTATCATAGAGAAGAAAATGTGTGAACTTGCTGTTAAGGAACTTCATAAGGCCTTTGACCTTAAATCAACTCCGGAAAGCGCTTTTTTACCGAAACCCCTAAGATCACGAACCAGGAAAAAAAAGAAAACCTTTTAACTATGAGTTTGATCAAACTTTACGACACAACCCTTAGAGACGGATCCCAATCGGAAGATGTGTCCTTCACTGTTGAGGATAAAATCCGCATCGCCCATAAACTGGACGAGTTGGGTCTCCATTTCATTGAAGGCGGTTGGCCCGGTTCGAACCCCAGGGATATCGATTTTTTTAAAAAGGTGAAACACTCCAGGTTCAACCAGGCCAAGATGGTCGCTTTCGGAAGCACCAAATATCCGGGCAAAAGCGTGGAGGAGGACCCCAACCTTCAGGAACTGGTCCGGTCCGAAACGGAAGTGATCACCATATTCGGTAAAACCTGGGATCTGCATGTGAAGGAGGCGTTATCCACCACCCAGGATGAAAACCTGAAAATGATCTTCGAAAGTGTGCGGTTTCTCAAAAGGCATACGGGAGAAGTCATGTTCGATGCGGAACATTTTTTCGACGGATATAAGAAAAATCCCGAATATGCGCTGAAAGCCATCCGGGAAGCGGAAGCGGCCGGTGCCGACTGGATCGTCTTATGCGATACGAATGGCGGTTCTCTGCCATCTGAAATAAAAGATATCTTCACCATTGTCAAACAGACGGTAAAAACAAAACTGGCGATTCATACTCACAACGATTCGGAACTGGCGGTGGCCAATGCCCTGTCTGCGGTTGAAGCCGGCGCCGAACAGATCCAGGGCACCATAAACGGTTTCGGCGAACGCTGCGGCAACGCCAACCTGGTTTCCATCATTCCAAATCTTAAAATCAAAATGGGCTTGAATTGTGTGACCGACGAGCAGATGAAAACCCTCAAGGATGTATCGGCCTTTGTCGATGAACTGGCTAATAAAACCCACTGGAACCATCAGCCCTTCGTCGGGAAAAGCGCCTTCGCCCATAAGGGTGGGGTCCATGTCAGCGCTATGCAGAAAAACAATGAAACCTATGAACACATCGATCCGGAAACCGTGGGAAATCACCGACGGATTCTGATCTCCGACCTGTCGGGAAGAAGCAACATCATATACAAGGCTAAGGAATACGGCATCGACATCAACGGGAACGATCCCAAGGTCAAAAAAATTCTCAATGACCTTAAGGATTCCGAACAGTTGGGCTACCAGTATGAGGGAGCGGAGGGCTCCTTCGAGTTATTGATGCGGGATGCCCTCGGTGAAAAAGAAATTTTCTTCGAGTTTGTGGGGTTTAGGGTGATCGTTGAAAAAAGGCTGGAAGACGAACAACCTATTTCCGAAGCCACAGTCAAAGTGCGTGTGAACGGCATCCAGGAAGTCACCGCCGCCGAGGGGGCAGGTCCGGTGAACGCCCTGGACAAGGCCATCAAAAAGGCGTTGATCAAATTTTATCCCGAACTGGAAGAAGTGAATCTTTACGATTATAAGGTCCGGATTCTGGAAGAAAAAAAGGGAACCCGAGCCAAAACCAGGGTCTTGATTGAATCGGGGGATCACAACTCCAAATGGGGTACTGTGGGCGTTTCAGAAAATATCATCGAGGCAAGCTGGCAGGCCCTGGTCGACAGCATCGAATACAAGCTCAACGCCTTAAATAAAAAGAACACACCTTGATTCGGGCAAACACCAGCGGGCATGAATTTTTCAGGCTGATTTTATAACGATTTTCTGAGCAAAGCCCCGACCGTCTTTCTGTAAAATTTCCTGACCTGGCTCGTGGTATCCCGGTAGTTCTCCTGTAACTTTTCAGCCAGGGCGGAATTATTTTCTCCGGAATATCCCAGCAACTTCGCCAGGGCTGCAAGCGCTTCTTCCCGGGTCGGGAGATGGTTGGTGAAGGGTTGCGTGAGGATTTTGAGAGCGCATTCCAGGTTGCGGAGAAAAAGATAATTCCCTTCAAGCTGATCAACCACGCTGTTATCGATCAATCCGCAGGCATCCAGATTATGCAACACGGACAGGGTATTGGTCTGCCTGAGCCGCTCATATTGATGCCCGTGGATCAACTGTAAAATCTGCATCGAAAATTCAATATCAGCAAAACCACCATACCCCAGTTTTACATTTTTTCCTTTGGTGGATTCCTTTGAAAGTTCCACCTCCATCCTTTCTCGGAGACGTGAAATTTCGATGACCGACCCGTAATCCAATTTCTCCCCATAGATAAATTCATGAATATTTTCCAGAAATTTTTTCCCGAATTCAGGGTTTCCTGCCACGAAGCGGGCTCTTGTCATAGCCTGCCTTTCCCAGATACGGGCTCGGGAGTAGAAATAATCCTTGTAACCCTGCAGAGAAAGGACCAGGACACCGCTCCCCCCCTCCGGCCTTAGGTCGGTATCTATTTTGTATGCGTAACCGGCTGGGGTGATCTCTGAGGTCAGAGAATAAATCATCTGGGAAAGCGTCGAATAGAACGCCATGGCCCTTCCCTCCGGCGGCTCCATATTTTCGGGTTCTTCATAAGCAAAAATGATATCCAGATCCGATCCGAAATTAAGTTCGCGACCGCCGAGTTTGCCCATCCCAAAAATTGCGAATTGTTCAGGAATGGGTTTGGCAAAGCCAGATTTTTTCTGCAATTCCTCCATCGCAGTTAAAAAAGACGCCCGCAGGTAAATATCCGCCAGGTTCGACAGGTCCGTGAGCGTTCCGACCAAATCCGCTTCCTTAAGAAGGTAACGAATTCCAACCCTCAACTCCTCCCCCTGCTTATAGCGCCGGAGCGAGAGTTTTCTCGCTTCAAAATCCCCGCAGTCCTCCAATATCTTTGATAAATCCTGTTGCATTTTTTCCGGTTTTTTGAATCGGTAGATCGATTCCAGGTCCATCATGATATCCACAAGATCAGGCTGCTTGATCAGGGTTTCGGAAAGAAAATCACTGCTGCCAAAAAGAATCAAGAGTAATTCCAGAAATTTTTCATTGGATTGGAACAATCCTAGATACACCTCCCGGGCCTTGCCCGCCTCGATAAATTTCACCAGATGGTCGACCGCGGAGTTTGGCTTGGGGACTGTCTTGCAGAACTCCAGTATTTTAGGGAGGACCACGTAAAAATCCTGAATACTTTTTTCAGAAGGATAATAAAACTGCTGCCCGTCCCGCAAAGACTTGAGAAAGCGAAAAGCCCTGCCGGGATCGGCGAAAGAGCCGTTCTCAACAAGCTCCTGTGTGAAACTTTCATCCCCCAGGCCGGGAACCTGAAAACCTCTGGACGCGATTTCTCCCGCCTCTTGCTTTTTTTCTTCAATAAAAAGACCTGCAAACATGCTTCCCACGAACCGGGTATGATGGTCGAACGTTTTCATCAATCGATCGGACAACCCTTTTGGGGTCGCACCCCGGCAGCCCATTTTTTTCGCAATAACAGAAAGCCGCTCCTCATCCCCGGGCAGAACATGGGTTTGAAGTCCATAGGAAATCTGAACCCTGTTTTCCAGGTTCCTCAAAAACACATAGGCTTCTTTCAGGCGATCACATTCATCCGGGGAAATGAAACCGCATTCCCGCAATTTGTCCAGGAGAGGCATGGTCCCCTTGATGCGCAGGTTTTTGTTCCTTCCTGCGAACAGCAGTTGATAGGCCTGAACGATGAACTCGATTTCCCGGATGCCCCCGAACCCTAGCTTGATATGGGCTTTCCCGTTTTTTTTACCCTTGAGGCTCTGGTTGATATTCTCCTTCATGGATTTAATCTCTTCGACGGCGGAGAAATCCAGGCTTCGCCTGTAAACAAAGGGTTCAATTATTTTAAAAAATTCCTCTCCCAATACCTCGCTTCCTGCGGAAACCCTGGCTTTCAACAGGGCCTGCCGTTCCCAGGTTCTTCCCCACGACTCGTAATAGACCTCACAGCTTGTCAGAGAATTTACGATTTCTCCACTCCGCCCTTCCGGCCTTAAATTGAGATCGACCCGGAAAACGTTTCCCTCCGCTGTAATCTCATTGATGGCCTGGGTCACGATCAAGGCCAGTTTGGTGAAATACTCGTGATTGCTGATTCGAATCACGGGATCGGAATCGGGTTTCTCCGGCCGGGTTTCCCCCTTGCTGGATGAATAGATATAAATGAGGTCGATATCGGAACTGTAATTCAACTCGGCTCCCCCCAGCTTTCCCATCCCTAGGATCGCGAATTCAGCTTCTTTTTGTATCCTATCCTCGGCTTCGTAGTACGGTGCGCCATATTTCTCCCTGCACTGGTGCTCCGCATATTCATAGGCGATCTGCAGGCAGACATCCGCCAGATTCGAGAGGTCGCCGACGGTTTCCTGCATTTCCACTTTACCGAGTAAATCGCGCAGACCGATACGGATGTATTCCCTTCTTTTGAACCTCCTCAGAAGGAATGGAATTTTATCCGAATGGGTACCCTCTCCCGCCATCTCATAAAAATCTCTCATGAGCGAATCTTTGGACTTGGATTTGTTCAGGGTGTCGGCCTTTTTCAACCAGTCAAAATGGGACGGGTCCTTTAAAAGAGTGTCTGTCAAAACCTGACTTCCGGAAAACAGGGTGATCAACGCTTCGAAAATTTCCGGGGAGGAAGTCATAAGCGTATACAGATAATCCTTATCCAGAATCTGGCCCGCAAAACGTTCGAAATTCAGGAGCGCGCCATCTGCGCTGTAGGACTTCGATAAAAGCTCTAAAAAAGTGGGGAAGAAACCGGGAAACAATTTTTCGAAATTGGCATGCCCCGCCAATTTGGTCAGATACTGCCAGGCTTTTCTGGGTTCTGCGAAGGCAAATTCTTTGAGGAAATTCTCAATACCCTCCTCCCAGGGAGCATCTTCGTATAGTTTCTGGAACAAATCTTTTGGATAATTCATGGCTGCTAGCCGCAGGGACAGTTTTATAAAAATTAACCTGTTCTTATAAACTCATCGACCGCAAGATAAAGTTTTAACTTTTCGGGTCCAACGTCACGCTGGCCGGGAGAGCAGAATTGTACTTCATTTCCCACCCTGAAACAAAAAACCCCCCGGGCCATACCCGGGGGGTCGATAATGGCAAAAAGGGAATTTTTTAAATATCGTAATACATAAAAAACTCGTACGGATGAGGACGAAGTCTCAGCTCATTGATGTCATTCTCCCGCTTGTAATCAATCCACCGATCAATGACATCCTGGGTGAACACATCGCCTTTGAGAAGAAAATCGTGGTCTTCTTCCAAAGCCTGGAGAGCTTCATCCAGGGAACCCGGCAGGGTCGGGATATTCGCCAATTCTTCCGGCCCCAGAGCATAGATATCCTTATCGAGAGGCTCACCCGGATCGAGTTTGTTTTCAATGCCGTCCAGCCCCGCCATCAGCATGGCGGAAAAGGCGAGATACCCGTTGCAGGAAGGATCGGGGAAACGGCATTCGAGTCTCTTCGCTTTGGGACTGGGTGAATACATGGGAATCCTCACCGCCGCACTCCTGTTTCTGCTTGAGTACGCCAGGTTGACCGGAGCTTCGAATCCGGGCACCAGACGTTTGTAGGAATTGGTCGTTGGCGCAACAAAAGCACAAATGGCCCCGGCATGTTTTAAGATACCCCCGATATAATTCATCCCCATTTCACTGAAACCGGCGTACCCGTTTCCGGCAAAAAGAGGTTTACCGCCTTTCCAGATACTCTGGTGGACATGCATCCCACTGCCGTTGTCTCCGAACAACGGTTTCGGCATGAAGGTCGCAGTTTTACCATGTCTTTTGGCTACGTTCTTGGCGATATACTTGTACCACATCAGGTTGTCGGCGCATTTTACCAGGGAAGCGAAACGCATGTCGATTTCGCACTGCCCTCCTGTAGCCACCTCGTGGTGATGACATTCCATGGTGATACCGACTTCTTCCATGTGCAGCATCATCTCCGATCGGATATCCTGCAGGCTGTCCGCGGGAGAAACTGGAAAATAACCTTCCTTATGACGGGGTTTGTGGCCCAAGTTGGGCCCTTCATCCCGTCCCGTATTCCAGTTTCCCTCGATCGAATCCACATAATAAAATGCCTGATGGTTGGTCGACTCGTATCTCACATCGTCCAGCACAAAAAATTCTGGTTCAGGTCCAAAATAAGCCGTATCACCGATACTGGTAGACTGGAGGTAAGCTTCCGCCTTTTGGGCGATGTTTCTGGGATCGCGCGAATATTTTTCCTTGGTGATCGGATCAACAATATTGCAGAGCATGGTCAGTGTCGGGGTCTGCGTGAAAGGATCCATAACCGTGCTAGTGGCGTCAGGCATGACCAGCATGTCACTGGCATTGATCGCCTGCCAACCGCGGATACTGGAACCATCAAAACCCAGCCCCTCCTCAAACAAATGCACTTCAAGTTCACTCACGGGCACAGAAAAATGCTGCCAGGTACCAAGAAGATCCATGAATTTAAGATCAACAATCCGAACGTCTTTCGATTTGGCTAAACTTAACACCTCTTTCGGGGTCATCGCCCATTCCTCCAGATTTAATGGTTATATATAAAAAAGGCAAACACCCGGTTTACAGAAAAACCGGGGCAACCTGTAATAACAATTCAGCGAACGAAATAACGGTTTGGATCAAACAGCTTCCTCTCCCCGTTCCCCCGTTCGAATACGAATGGTATCCTCAAGACTGGTGACAAAAATCTTCCCGTCACCAATCCGGCCGGTTTGGGCAGCCTTCATAATGGTGTTGATCACCTCTTCCACCTGACCATCACTGATAATAATTTCAAGTTTGACTTTGGGAAGAAAATCCACAACATACTCCGCTCCCCGGTAAAGCTCGGTATGGCCTTTCTGGCGTCCAAAACCTTTGACCTCACTCACCGTAATGCCTTTGACACCTATTTCGTTCAGTTTGTCTTTCACCTCGTCCAACTTGAACGGTTTGATGATAGCTTCAACTTTTTTCATAAAAATCCTCTTTTAAAATGGGTATTAAAATATCCAACCCGGAGAACATCATCAACCCTTATCCCCGAAAAATAAAAATCAGACGGCAATCAAACAAATCCCACAGCCAACCCGCCTGCAAGAGACCCCTCATTCAGACCAGGTCCATTTCCCATTTACCATAAAAAGTAATAGGCAAGATTAATGCATTTTATCTAAATTTCCAATTACAAATCTCATGCCGAAAACAGGCCTGCCCCGGGGCAGGAATTTGAACCCCAACATTTTGATTTTATTAGTTTTAATTTGTTGATTAGAATTCGGACAGAATCTAAGCCTTTGAAATTTTTATCGTTTGTTGAAAAAGCAGGCAAACCCAGGTAAAAACGCTCAAATTTTCAGCGGGAAATCCCCCGGTCAATCGATGTCGGAGCAGATTAAATTCAGTGCTGTTTCAAGTTCGTCCTGCTTCTTCCGGATGAGGGCATCGTTTGCTTTGGGAGGGACGTGGATAGGCGGACCGAAATTCAACGTACATCTTGTGAAGGGAAACGGCAGGATGAACCGGTCCCAACTGTTTAAAACAATCTTATTCTCGGCGCTGAATGTCATGGGTATGATGGGCGAACCCGTAATGCCCGCCATTTGAATCGACCCGGGCTGGGCTTGGCAACGCGGACCGCGGGAGCCGTCCGCGATGATAATGATGCGATCTTCCTTCCGCAAAATCCTGATCAGGGATCGGGCGGCGGAAACAGCCTTTTTATAGGTAGACCCGCGAATGACCGAATAGCCCATCATGCGTGCCAGGCGGGCCAAAAGATCGCCATCCACACTCGTGCTGATCAACAAATGATAATCCGGGCGGCTCCTAAGATAAAAAAAAAGATAAAAGATACGGCCATGCCAGAGAGTCAGTATATGCCGTCCCGGAAGATCGTTGACATATTTTCCTCTCTCCGGATTTTTGTTAAAAACCCTTATGGTTGAACACCACACATAGATGAGCACATAAAGAATACCTGGCAGGATATAGTTAAATAGAAACTTTTTCATGATTTGAACGGGCAATCAGATCATTGGAAATGTGTGCGGCAATTCTCTGCATGACGCCCGGTTCTCCCAGTGACTCGCGCACCTTAAGGAGACGGGACCGAATGGCCTGATGGTGTATTGGATCGTTTAAAACCTTGAGGCTTTCCCGGGCTATATTGTCCGCAGTCACCTCATGCTGGATCAGTTCCTCAGCCAACTTTTCGCCGGCGACGATATTCACCAATCCGATAAACTCACTTTTAATCAAGACCTTGGCGATGAAATAGGTCAACCAGTTCAAACGGTAAACGATCACCATTGGGCAGCCCAGGATTCCCGCCTCAAGGGTCGCGGACCCGGAAGCAATGATTAAACTGTCGCAGCAATTCATCACGTCATAACTCTGGCCTTCTGTCGTTTTAATCCCGAGAGGATTATCGCCCAATTGCCGATGAATAAATTCTGGATCCACCGTATCCGCAATAGGTAGCATGAACTGGCATTCCTTCAGGGAATCTTTGAGCTTCCCGGCGGCCTGAACCATGACCTGCAATAAGGAATTGATTTCATTTTTTCTGCTGCCGGGAAGCAGGCCGACCACGGGTCTGCCGGGAATCAAACCGAATTTCTCAAAAGCTTCCTCGCGAGTCATGGCAGGGCGCACCGTTTCCAAAAAAGGATGCCCCACAAACTCAGTATTGACGCCCGCCTCCGAATAAATTTTTTCTTCAAACGGCAACACCACGAACATTTTATTAATATCCCGCCGAATCTGTTTGATTCTGCTTTTGCGCCAGGCCCATATCTGAGGACTAATGAAAAAGAAAACCGGGCATCCTTTTTGCCGGCATAACCGAGCGATCCTAAGGTTCAGGGTGGGATAATCTATCAGAATGGCGGCATCATACTGTCCGCTGGAGATTTTCGATGAAAGGGTTTGATACACTTTCCAATAATGAAATAGATCACCCAGAATTTCCATGACCCCGATCGCACCCATTCGTTCAATATCGAAAAACGTATGCACCTTGGCCGCCCGCATTTTTTTTCCACCCAACCCTGAGAAACTCGCCTTCGGGAGCAAATCCCTCAACGCGTTGACCAAGCCACTGCCATGAATATCTCCCGATGCCTCTCCGGCAATGATCAGAATATTGAATTCGCTGTTATACATGTTCCCCGCTCAGACTCCAGCAATCAGGTTAAACGCAAATGATCGACAAGCCCGCCCCGTCCGCCATTTCCACCAACCCTGCCTGATCCACGATCATCACGCAATTCGCTTCTACCGCCAGAACAGAGGCCCCGCCCTCAATGAGTTTCTCCAGAGTTTTAGGGCCCACACCGGGACTGTCATAACGGTAATCCTGGTTGGTCCGGCTCACCTTGATAGCCACGCAGTTTCCTTTTGACAAAGCACATCCCCGTTCCAACGCTCTGTCGGTCCCTTCGATCGCCTCAACCGCCACGACCATTTTATCCTTGACCACGATGGTTTGTCCGATTTCCATATCGGCCAGCTTTTTGGCGATAGGAAATCCGAAATCGATATCTTCCATTTTCTCCCGGGAAGGCTTTCGTTTCGTCAAAACACCTTTTCCGGGATAGATCTCCGAAAGAACTTCCCGCTGGTCGAGAACACGGAACCCTTCTTTTTCCATTTCCCCGATCAGCCCGACCAGCAGCGTTTTATCTTCCTTGCTTTTTAAATATTTAAAAAATTTGAGGGCACGCAGATCAAACAGTTGCAATCTAAAAATCACACTCTTATCCACCTTGCCCAGCATCAGAAGCTCGGTGATGTCTTCTTCTTTAAATGTTTTGAAAATTTTTCCGGTCTGGCCGATACTGATTGAATAGTTTTTCTCGACCAACGGTTCTAAGGCTACCCCGATCTCTTTAGTAAAAGAAACCGAGACGATCCGGATTCCGCTTTTTTTCGCCTTGGAAGCAAAATAAACAGGTATCTCCCCGGCGCCGGCCAGCAGGCCAATTCGATTTTTAGGAGGGTGGTTCACAAAGTTTCATTACCCCTGTCAGGGTGCCGGCCACTACAAGAGTGACCCAGCCGTAAAAACCGAAATTCCCCGCGCGTTCATCGGCCGTGAACATGTGAGGAATATTCCTGATTCGCCCCCATCCAGGCAGCCATGCGGTTCGACATACTTAACTATTTTTTCTGCTTTTTGATTAGATCCAGAATATCCAAGGCGATCTGCAGAGACTGGAACGCCCGGTCGAGGGCGCCGGGGGGTGGCGGGCGCTGTTTTCGGCCCGGGA
>JAYZAN010000015.1:0-5690 GCA_036339675.1 Nitrospinota bacterium | reverse complement strand
AATACTCAACAACACTGCCGGATAAATAATGCCACCAGAGAAAATTCGCGATTACAGCCAGGTTCAATCCCGATGGGAAAAGTCCCTGGCTAATTCAACATCCATGCTGAATCTTGGAATATTCTCCGGAACAGATCGGGAATATGAACTTTTCAAGTTTGTTCTGGGCGAGGGAAATCCGCGGAAAATATTAATCTCAGCGGGTATTCATGGGGACGAACCCGCCGGCGTGGAAACGGTCTGTGTTTTTCTCGAGGACAAACTCTACGAAAAATACCTGGAGACTTGGGAAATCATTATACTCCCCTGCCTGAATCCTACGGGATATGAAAACGGGTCTAGAAATAATTATGCGGATAAAGACTTAAATCGTTTATTCAAAACCGATGACCCTCCGGAGGAAGTGCGTTTTGCTCAATCTGTGTTCACCTGTTCCTTTATTTTGACCCTAGAACTCCATGAGGATACGGAGAGTCCAGGATACTATTTATATCAGAAAACGCGCCCAAATTCCTTGGCGGGACCTGGAAGATCCATCCTGGATTCAGTGAAAAACGTGATGCCTCTGAATCTGGACCGTGACATAGATGGTTCCCAAGCATTGGACGGGTTGATCGATCGGTTAAAAGGTCCAGAGGATATGGATTGGTGGCCGATGGCGTTATATGCCCTGTCGAGAGGAACCGGCTGCTGCCTCACCCTGGAAACGGGAACAGGATTCAGTATGGGAACAAGGGTAAGCGCTCACCTAAGGGCTATCGATACCGCCATAGATTTTTTTTCCTGATGAATATCAGGTGTCTTTGGTCTTGACGGAGGTGATCAGGGGAACCAAGATCGGTTCACCCACGGCGAGGGAATTGATGTCTTTGTCCGGGTTATAACTGCTCATCAACCAGAAGGGAATGAAGTAAATCTCATTGCAGATTTCCCACAGTGTCTCCCCCTTTTTGACTTTTCGTACCAGGAGCTTAGTAATCCTATAACTGTTGAAAAAATCCTCCTGGATGCCCTTATGATATTCCTGTCTTTGCTCTTCAAATTTATCGGGAGTGACCTTTCTGAAAGGCACTTTAATCTTATCGTGTACCGTAATATACGCGTTCCTCCTGAGATTATTGATTTTCCGTAGTTCCCGGATACTCAATTTAGCCCAATCCGCGTAATGGCTCAGGGTCTCATCAAAATCCACGGTAATAACACCCAAGCCGCGGGATTTGTTTTTCTGGGTCGAAAAAGATACGGGTAAGAAAGCTGGTCGATTTTTGTTGATGGTATTCAGACCTTGGACAACCCCCGCCACCTGAACCCCATCCACCCTGCTTTTCTTTTCGGGCCGGGCAGCCAACACGTTCACTGCCTTTTTCAACTCTCTGCTTCTATCAACTTTAAGGGTAAAATTTTCCTTCTTTTTTTCGGGTGTCCTCACTGAGGGGGATATCCTAGCTTTTTTAATCGCTTTGGGAACAATACCATCTTTGGGAATATTCAGGTTCTGACCGGGATAAAGCATATCGGGGTCCGAAATTCGATTCAGCGCGGCCAGATCCAGAGGGTTGGTATTAAACCGGCCGGCAATCTTTGACAGGTTGTCATTCCTTCGGACTCTGTATTCAATTGTTTCGACTTTGCCCAGATATCTGGTTCGGGATTTATAATCAGCAAGCACAATGGAAGAACCTCTCCGGTTCTGGGGTAATCGGAGTACCTGCCCCACATATATTCGGTTTCTGCTTCTGATATTATTCATCCGTTTCAATTTGGTAACGCTGGTCCTGAATCTCAACGCAATGGCGGAAAGCGTGTCTCCCCGCTGAACCGTATGCCACTTGGAACGAATCTGCCGCTCATGCTTGTATGAAGCGGGTATGGTCTTGTATTTCGCTTCCAGATTCCTGAACCAGTCGGAGGGCGCCTGAAACACAAATCCCCTGGGAATCCGTTTCTGCCCGGAAATAACGGGACGCCTCAATGAAGGGTTATGCAGGGCCACCTCATCCCGGGACATGCCAAACTGGTCCATCACCGTTACGATATCGATGAATTTATCGAAACGAACGGACTGAATTCGTTTCGGGCTGGCGATATTCAGGTTAGGAAAATATTTTTCCTTGTTCTTAACGACATGGAGGGCGGCAAGGAATTCCGCATAGAAATTTTGCGAGGCAAACCCGAATGTCCGGCTTCTATATCCGTTTATGATATCCACCAGTTGCGGGCCGAACCTTTTTTTACCGCGCATCATTCCCCTGAGACCGTGGTTATAGGCCGTGATCGCCAAAGGCCAACTTTTTAATTCCCGAAAATTCTTTTTCAGTAGTTTGGCCGCGGCGGTGGTGGATAATATGGGATCCCTGCGCTCATCCACATCATAACCGACTTTCATAAACAGCCTGCCCGTACCCCGGGTAAACTGCCAGATCCCCGCCGCTCCGGCGCTGGAATAGGCGTTGACCTGAAAGGAGGACTCCACATGGGGGAGCACGGACAACTCCATCGGCAAACCATGGTTCTTGAAAATAAATTTGATCCGATCCATATAAAGACCCGATCTTTCGATTCCATCTTTGAAGCGGTCCTTTTGACCGATTTGCGCACGGATATTCCTTGCGGCCCGGTTGAATCCGGTTTTCACTAATTTATAGACGCGTTTTTCCAAGTCTTTTAGATTAGATTTATCCTTTTTCCGCGCCAGACCCCGGAGAATTTTATTGTATTTGGATTTAACATTTTCAATCCGCCTTTCTCTGGCCCTGTGCGACAAACCTTTGGGCAGATAGATCACCTCGTATATCAGATCCAGGTTGCGGATATCATGCAGGATGGCGTGATTGGTCGTGTACTCACTGTATACCTTTTTCCAGAATTCAACCTTCGACTCCAGGCCAGGGAGCACTGAAAAATGATACTCATTCTGGTTATGAATTTCCTTAGGGAAACCGGCCAAAGCCAGAGAAGGAAGGGACCAGAACAGGAGAAGAAAAAAAATATTCAGGATTTTAGGGGATTTTGCCAAAACGCAGTCTTTCTTGAAAAGGATCAACGGAGGGAAAAAACTCTGATTTCGGTTTTACCAAGTTTAAAAAAAATGGCCCCTCCAGGGCCGTTATGAAAAGTTGCTTTTTCTGTCACTCAATGGGTTAAATTCTAATAACACCTTTATTTTTAGAAGGATATCAGAGGGTCTCCTATACGTCAAGCTAAATCCCCCCTATGACTTGTTAACCGAATAACTGATAATTATTTGATATCGACTTTTCTAACCCATGAATTATCGGACCTTCTCTTGCGGATAAGCATTGTTGAGGTGATACACAAACGCCAGAAGCTCCGCAACCACCTGATACACGGACGGGGGAATCTCCTGGTTGATATCGATCTGTGACAGGACTTCGACCAGATCAGGGTCTTCTTTGATAGGAATATTATTTTCTTTTGCAAGGGAAATGATTCGTTCGGCAATGGCACCCTGCCCTTTTGCGGTAACTCGAGGAGCATCGTATTTGCTCGGGTCATACCGTAAGGAAACCGCCGATTTTCTCTTTTGCTTATCCTGTTCGGTCATGTTTTCACATCCACAAGTCGTGAGACCCGGTCAACCAATAATTGCTGTATCTCATCCTTGATCTCCATTTCCTGAACTGATTTCACACAACAGCTTAAAGTGACTTTATAACCCAGCTGGTCCATGGACTTTTGAAACACCGGAGAATGGTGTTCAATGAAACGGGCCAAGCTCTCACTTTCAACACTGATTTTGACGGCGACCTGATCATCCCGGACAAGCGTATCCACTCGGATCGCCCCAAGGGAAGAAAGTTCTAGCAAAAAAACCAGGTTATATTGCTGTTCCTGTCCTTGTTTCTTTTCGTTGGGTCCATCGGAAAGGTTCCGGATATACAATTTGACAGTCTTGTCCCCTGAACCGAAGGGGTTGGGAATCTGCACTAGAACCGGCTGATTTTCCTGTTTGGAAAATTGCTGGGTCAACTGATTCAACTCAATATTATCCGCCGCCTGGCTAATGTTCTGTAGCAGTTCCATTGTCGGTCTGTTTTGGATTTGCGGAGCCCCTTCCTTGTTCAGGTAGTTCTGAATTCTGCTTTGAAGCAAAAGAAGCTGTCCTTTTAAATCTTCAGAGAGGGCAGGGTTTCCAGCTTTCGACAAGGCACCATCCATCAGGATATTCCTGATTTTTGATTCGTAATTGATTCCGGAAAGGCCGATTTGTTCCCTGATTTGAGCCGCGTCGGGGACACGTTCCCCTTGAGGCGAAAGAAGCTGCAGGGTTTTCCAGATCCTCTCGATCAGCTTGGGATCGATATTTAGTTCTTTCAACAAAAGCGTTTTAGAGATGGTATCTTTCAATTGAACAACCATTTCACCCAGTGGCTTTCTGGCGGGCAGATAGGACTTGATGAGTTCCAAATCCACCGGAATCGAGCGTTCGGAAGATCCCACATAAACCAGCCGAAACTTTCCGTCGACGGACTCCGCTTTCAGACTGACGTCCCCGCCCGGCAGAGGAGGTTTTCCTCTAAATCTCTCAAGAACAATTTCCTTTCCCTTAAAACGGGCCAATACCTTATTTGAATCCTGAACTTTATCAACACGAATTTGAAAGATTTGCCCGGGCTTCACATCTAATTGCTCCAGGTCATTGGCTGTCAAATGACTGATTGGGGTCGAGGGAGCCGTAAGCCGGAGGCTGAAGCCTTGTTCATTCGCATGTACAAGCCTACTTTGCATGCCTGTTTTTATCTCCTGCGGAAGAGGTGTATCGCCCTGGGGAATCATTTTGAGCACCGTATTGGGCCCCAATTGTTCCACCTTGACATTAAACGCCTGACCGGCAACAACGGGTCCGCTTATCTCAGCCACAACATAGTTCCCGCCAAAGGGGGTCGTAAGCCGGAGGCTGAAGCCTTGTTCATTCGCAGTTACACGCCTAGCTTGCGTGCCTGTTTTTATCTCCTGCGGAAGAGATGTATCGGCCTGGGGAATTATTTTGAGCACCGGATTGGGCCCCAATTGTTCCACCTTGGCATTCAGCGCCTGGCCGGCAACAACGGGTCCGCTTGTCTCAGCCACAACTTGGTTTCCGCCAAATTGTAGAACGGCCTTTCCTTCAGGAAGGATTTTAGAAATACTGCCTTTTATGAACTGTCCCAGGTTAAGGGTTTGAATAAATTCAAATGGAGCGGTATCGGTGCCCATTCCCGAAATGATCCTCAGGGTGTTGGGCAATAGACTGCTAACTAGACTTTTAAGCTCCGGGCCTGGAGCCTGGGGAGGAATTAACATTAATGCCTCAATCAATAAAACTGGAAAATCATTTTCTGGTGATGACGGGATGGTCTATACCACAAGGTCCAACTGGCTTCCTTGTGGACTTTCAGGATGAAGCAAATTGTCTTTTGAAACATCTTCCTGAGTCGTTTCATCCTGATCGGAAGACTTTTTCATAATACGCACCCGTTTTTTCCTAGGGCCGTCGGGGTTGGCGGGATTCACGGAATCGGAAAATTCCATATCCTGGACTTCAGACCTTTTCAGTTCATCGTCTTTTTTTCTTTCCTCATCCAGTTGTTGGGCAAGGATTACCGGCTGCTGCTGAAGGGTTTGCTGCAATTTCTCCGCATGCGTACCCATTTGCAGAGTCTGCTGAATATTGACTGGAAGCGTTGTCG
>JAYZAN010000014.1:0-17520 GCA_036339675.1 Nitrospinota bacterium | reverse complement strand
TGGTTGGGATCTTCTCGATCACCGTCAATAGATGTTTCACTGCATGGATGGAAGAACCCGTGAGGGCGACGGGGTTATAGACAACACAAATTTTCATACTGGTCCGTAACCGTTCAACAAGTTGCTTCATCCGTTCCGGATCGATTCCGGTAGCGGATTTAAGATCTCCTACATCCTGTCCCGGCTCCAACCCCAATTCCCTTGCCAAACCATGGGCCAGGGCCATCAAGGCCGCGCCATCCGTCCCAATGTCGTACCGGACCGACAGCGAAGCGTATTTATCCATCAGCGTGGCCTGGTCATTCAGCACGGCCAAGTTCACCCCTTTCTGAGTCACCGCCTTCTTGATTCTGAGATCAAGAATGGGCAGTTCCTCGGTCGGATCGCTGGCGATCAATAAAACCAAGTTGGACTGTTCCACCTGCTCGATATCATAATGATCGACGGGTAAACCTGGGGTATCGAGATACGGTTTATGATCGATATTATTGGTTCCCAGTCCCTGCCTGAACAACTTCTGATAAAGGTAAAGTTCTTCGTTGGTCCCGTAGGGGGAACCTATAAAACCGACGCTATCCGGCCCGTGTTCCTCGGTTATCTTCTTGAGCGCCTCTGCGGCTTGCGCCGCCGCCTCGCCAGTCTCGGTGGCATAAGGTTCATCAATCGTTTTCATGCCCCCGTTCAGGAAAGTTTTGGCTTCCAGGATCCGGTTTTTGCTTTCTATGAAGTTGTAACCGAACCGGGCCTTATCACAAATCCATCCATCGTCGACGTGATCATTGGGGCGGGTTTCGATCCGCATAAACTGATTGATCCTCGATCCCAAGGTCATATTGCAGTTGCAGGCGCAATGGGCGCAGAGGGTTTCCGAATTGCTGAGGTCCCAGGTCCTGGCTTTAAACCGGAACTGCGTATTGGTCAAAGCCCCAACCGGACAGATATCGATCACATTCCCGGAAAACCGGGTGGCGTAAGGTTCATTATTGAAGGTACCCACTTCATTGTTAAACCCCCGGTTGAGCATAACGAGGGCCTCATCTTTTTCGATGATTTCACTGTACCGCGTGCATCGCTGGCAGGCGATACACCGTTCACGATCCAGAGTAATCACCGGACTCAACGGAGCCGCTTTAAGGCGGTTGTTTCTTTTGAACTCCATCCGGGTATCCCCCGGTCCGTAATTAAAGGTATTGTTCTGTAATGGACACTCCCCGCCCTTGTCGCAGACCGGGCAGTCCAGGGGATGGTTGAGAAGCGTGAACTCAAGGACGCCTTCCTGGGCTTTTTTCACTTGCGGCGAATCGGTGATGACTTTCATTTCCGGCGCCACCGCCAACGTGCAGGCGGTCATCAGCTTCGGCATTTTTTCCACTTCGACGAGACACATCCGGCAGCACCCGAAGGGTCCCAGCTTTTCGTGATAGCAGAAAACGGGGATATCGATATCGACCGTTTTAGCCGCATCCACCACCATCGTGCCTCTTGCGGCGGTTACTTCTTCACCGTCTATGGTTAAGGTCACCTGATCGTCTGTCATAATCCTTATACTCCTGTGACACCCGGCGTGAGTTTTTTAATCAGCTCATCATAGTCTGATCGGAAATGCATGATACTGCTGGCGACCGGGGCCACCGCGGCATCTCCCAGCGCACAAAAACATTTGAAGCTCATGTTGTCGCAGATATCTTCAAGCTTCTCGACCTGCTCGTTAGATCCCTCCCCATTTTGAATATCGGTAAGAAGCTGCCACATCCAACGGGTGCCTTCGCGGCAGGGAGTACATTTTCCGCACGATTCATGCATATAAAAATAGGTCATCCGAAGAGCCGACTCGACGATGTTCACGGTATGATCCATCACAATCAAGGCTCCGGAACCCAGCATGGAGCCCGCCTCAGCGATCGCTTCATAATCGTAGGGCACATCCACCTTGTCTGCCGGAAGAATGTTTGCGGAGGACCCACCCGGGATAAAGGCTTTCAATTTGTTATCGTCACGGATACCCCCGGCCATGTTATAAATGAGTTCACTCGTTGGAGTTCCGAGAACGATCTCATAGTTTCCGGGTTTCTTTACGTGGCCAGAAACACTGACTAATTTCGTGCCCTTGCTTTTTTCCGTACCCATGGCGGCGTGTTTTTCGGGTCCCTCATTCACGATCCAGGGAATCACGCAAAGTGTCTCCACATTATTGATGACCGTTGGTTTGGAGTACAAACCCTCAACCGCCGGAAAGGGAGGTTTCGATCGGGGCTCTCCCCGCATTCCCTCCAGGGAATTCAGAAGAGCCGATTCTTCACCACAGATATAGGCTCCCGCACCCAGATGAGTATGTATCTCCAGGTTGAAACCGGTCCCCATGATGTTTTTTCCCAAGTACCCTTTTTGGCGAACTTCATCCAACGCCTTTTCTATCACGGCATCGATGTGATAAAACTCTCCCCGCAAATAGATGTACCCTATTTCAATCCGGCAGGCATAGGAACAAAGGATCATACCTTCTATAAGCATGTGCGGGTTTTTCTCCAGCAACAGGCGGTCCTTGCAGGTTCCCGGTTCGCTCTCATCGGCATTGCAACAGAGGTACCTGGGAAAAACGTCCTTGGCCAAGAAACTCCATTTCAGCCCGGTGGGAAATCCCGCCCCACCCCGTCCCCGCAACCCGGAAGCCTTGACCATCTCGATGATCTCCTCCGGTTTCTTCTCAAACGCTTTTTTGAGGGACTGATAACCGCCCTGCTCCTCATACACCTTGAGGGTATGAAGTCCTTCCCGGTCGATATTTTTCAAAAGTATCTGAGTCATTTTTTTAATCCAGGGAATCGAGAATATGATCGATCCGTTCCCGGGTCAGGTTTTCATAATAGGTATCATTCACGCGCATCATCGGCGCTCCGCAACAGGCGGCCAGGCATTCTTCACGGTGAAGAGTGAATTTTTTATCTTCCGTGGTCTCTCCGACCTTGACGTTGAGTTTATCCTCGGTGTATTTAAGAAGATCGTCCGCCCCGTTGAGCTGGCAGCTGATGTTATGGCAAAAGAGAATCAGGTGTTTCCCGACGGGATGGGTGTAATACATCGTATAGAAGGAGCATACCGACTGCACATAAGCGGGTGAACAATCCAACCGTTTGCCGATTTCAATCATGGCCTCGGGAGAGACATACCCCTCCTGTCTTTGGGTCAAAGTAAGAAGAGGCAAAATGGCCGAAAGCTTTTTTTTCTCAGGATATTTCTTGAGAATGTTTTCGATCTGTTCTTCTGCAGTTTTTGAAAAGGCGAACATCAGCGGTCAACTTCTCCCATCACAATATCGATACTGCCTATCACCGCCACCACATCGGCGATGAAACAGCCTTCCATCATTTTGCACATACCGGTGATCGCCATGAACGACGGGGCCCTCATCTTGACCCTGTAGGGCTGGTTCGATCCGTCGCTGACGATATAGAATCCGACTTCCCCCCGCGGCCCCTCGATGGGCACATAGGTCTCCCCTTTCGGCACGGAGATCCCTTCGGACACCAGCTTGAAATGGTGTATCAAAGCTTCCATGCTGCTTTTAAGCGTTTTGCGCGCGGGAAGCGAAACCTTGTTATCCTCAGTTTTATAGAGGCCTCTCGGAAGCTTTTCGAGCCCCTGGGAAATGATCTCCCGGCTCTGCCTCAATTCCTGCACCCGCACAAGGTAACGGTCGTAAATATCCCCGTTGGTGCCCACGGGAACCTCGAAATTGAATTTTTCGTAGCCTGAGTAGGGGCGCTGTTTGCGGAAATCGAAGTTCACCCCCGCCGCGCGCAGGATTGGCCCACTCATGCTGTAGTTGATGGCCTCTTCCCGGTTCATCACCCCCACTCCCTGCGTCCGGTCCAGCCAGATCGGGTTTTTAGTCAGGAGCCGTTCGTATTCATCGATCTTGGAGGGGAAATAATCCACAAACTGCCGGACCTTCTGCAGCCATTCAGGCGGGGCGTCCTGGGCCACGCCGCCCACGCGGATGAAACTGGTCATCATCCGGACCCCCGAGATTTCCTCATTGAGGTCCAGAATCATTTCCCGTTCGCGCCAGCAGTAGAGAAAGACCGTCATCGCCCCGATATCCAGGGCGTGGGTCGCCAGCCACACCAGATGACTGCCGATCCGGGAAAGTTCACACATGATGACGCGCAGATACTGGGCCCGATCGGGGATCTCCACGCCCAGAAGTTTTTCCGTGGTCAGGCAGAACGCCAGGTTGTTGCCCAGGGGATTCAGGTAATCCAATCGGTCCGTCATGGGGATGACGTGTACGTACCGTTTCGCTTCGGAAGTTTTTTCGATCCCCGTATGCAGATACCCGATATCCGGGTCGGCAGTTCTAACCACCTCGCCGTCCATCTCCAGCACCACGCGGAACACGCCATGGGTGCTCGGGTGCTGCGGACCCATGTTGAGGGTCATCGTGTCTTTTTCACGTTCCAGCAGCCCCTGTTCGGTCACGCTCATGATTTTTACCTTTTTATCTGGTCGGCGGTTTGGATTTAACAAGATCGCTTTTGTAATCCCGGTTATAGGAAAAAGCGACGTCTTCGGTCGTTAGCGGATAATCCTTTCGCAAAGGATGCCCTTCCCATTCCTGAGGCATGATCAGCCGCTTGAGGTTCGGGTGTCCGGTCACATCGATTCCGAACATATCGAACAATTCCCTCTCAGGGAACAGGGCCCCTTTCCATAAATCCGACACCGTGGGGACCTTCGGGTCCTCTTCTTCAATGCCCACGCGCACACGGATGGAATGGTTGTGATTCATGGAGTTAAACTGATAGACCACTTCGAAGCGCGGTTCTCTATCCTGGTCGAGATAATCGACCCCGGTGAGGTCGGAGAGGTAGTCGAATTGGAGATCGGGATCGTCTTTTAAGAACTCGGCAACTTTACGGAGAGTGTTGGGCCTGGTATGGATCACGGCATCTCCGAGCGCCACCGCACCTTCGGAGACCGCGTTCCCGAGGGAAGCCTTGACCTTTTCGACGAGTTCCCCGGATGTCATGCCACCCTCTTTTTGGCCTCATCGGTTCCGGCCTCGTTCATGATTTTTTCCTGAAGCTTGATGATCCCGTACAACAGAGCTTCGGGGCCGGGGGGGCAGCCGGGAACGTACACGTCCACCGGAACCACACGGTCTACGCCCTGGACGATGGCGTAATTGTTGAAGATGCCACCACAGGAGGCACAGGCGCCCATGGAAATCACCCATTTGGGTTCGGGCATCTGGTCGTAGATCTGTTTGAGAATCGGCGCCATTTTTTGCGACACTCTTCCCGAAACGATCATCAGGTCGGCCTGTCTCGGGGAAGCGCGAAAGACTTCGGCTCCAAACCGGGCCGAGTCCCAGCGGGAATTGGCCATGGCCATCATCTCGATGGCACAGCAGGCAAGCCCGAACGTCGCCGGCCAGAGGGCGTTCTTCTGCGCCCAGCCGATCACCTTCCCCAGTTTCGTGGTCAGGATGCTGTCGTAGACGGCGCCGCTCATCTCATATTCCATGGCCTCTGCCGCATCCTTGATGTTCAATTTTATATTGCTGATTTCGGTCTCTAAAAGATCGACCGCCTGATCTATCAATCCCATTCCAAACCTCCCCGTCCCCAAACGTAGACGTATGCGATTCCGAGAATTAATATGAATACCACCATTTCTATCAGACCGAACATTTTCAACTGGTCCAGGGAAACCGCCCAGGGATACATAAAGATGACTTCAACGTCAAAAATGATGAACAGCATTGCGATTGTGGCGAACCGGACCGGATACCGGCCCTTGGCCTCTTCCGTGGGAACGATCCCGCATTCATAGGGGACTAGTTTTGCCGGGCTTGGATTTCTCGGACCCAGGATGGCAGAAAGAACAAGGAGTGCGGCCACAACCACGATGGCCACAATGGCAAAAAGGGAAATAAAAAAATATTCAGACATTTATGACGATCCCTGATGGGGTAAAAACCTGTTTTTGGACGAATTAACTCATCCCTGGCATCAATGGCTTATGTTAGCACTATTGATTTTTAAAACACCACAAAGTCATTGGAATGGCGATTATATCAGCATGCCCTACCCTGTCAACCTGAGATTTCCCGGCTCAAAAAGCAGAAAATATTTCCCAACAGGAGAACAGCTAACCCATTATTTATTAAACGATTATCTGGGGAAAAGGGGACGGTAATATTCCATAGTTTCAGGTTGCCCAAAAACAGGCCGGGGGCCACGGATTCGGGTTCATCCTCACGTAAAAAGCAGGGATCAAAACAAGCTGGGCGGTGTGGAAGTATCTAATCAAACAAGGTGATGTTTATTAAAGATACTATTCCCGGTATTCGAGGTGGAGTCGGTAGATGAGGCCGGTGAGGTTGTCCTCGGGGGCTTCGGCGTCTGGTTTGGCAAAACAGATCAGCTCGCAATACAACGTGTTTTCCCCGCTCTTGATATATTTGTCGATATCAATCAGAAACGGGTCCGCATAACCGGAGCCGCCGAATTCCTGCTTGATCCCCACATCGTTGATGGTGATGTGGCAGACATCGTCAGAACGGATGAACAGTTCGGCGCGGACGACGGACTTTTCCTTTTCCGGGGGGATCTCGAATTTCAGCCGGAACCGTTTCTGGGTTCCCGTCCTGGCTTCTTCCAACGTCACCGATTCGCGGATCCAGATCCAGTTACTTCCCTTGATGCCCCTCCAGGTACTGTTCATCCTGCAGATGGCCGCGGGTTGCCAGGTGTCGTCCCCGGCATCGTAGTATTCGGTTTCCCTGCCGCTGGTAAAAAGCAGGGTTTTGGTTTTTCCGCTTATCGAATTAACCGTATCGATCAATGCGGGTTTGCTGTCTTCCCACATGAGATTGCTCATTTCCTTCCAGTACTCATATATCCCGTCCTTTTTATTGGTGACGATCATGCTCGGGCGGGGTGTGGATCGGCCCAGGTAAGGTCCGATATCGGCGACGATCAGACCGCCGGGATCTCCCATATCGATGGAAACAAATGAATGCGAGGGAATGATTCCGTAGGTGTGCACCTGAAACTTTTCTTTAACGGAGTGCTCCCCTTCTTCCTCCAACTCGTGCTGAAGCTTCTGCAGTAGAAGGAGAGAGGTTTTGATCTCATTGAGGAACGTCGGTTTGCCGCCCCCCTGTTTGGTGATCAATTCCACAACGGATGAATCAGGGTCCATCAGCAATAATTTCACCTGGATCCCGTTGAGGACTTTTTCCTTGAGCAGTTCCCGGCTGGAGCTGGAGATGGAAAGCAGGGACGTCCCACCGATGAAGATTTCCCGTTTCACGTTTTTGAATAAGCCTTCAAAGGAAACGGACTGGCCCAGTTCCGAACGATTTTTAAAAATCCCCTGAATGCCGAGCCGGACTGCATGCGGATTGACCAGTTCCTCCAGGGCATCCTTGTATTCCCGGAATGTGAGTTCACGGAGAAACAACTCGTAACCGAGCGAAACCACCCCGACCAATGATAAAAGAAGCGCGAATTCCTTGACCGGGTGAACCCAGATGCCGTCCGGATCAAAAATCTTTCCGGCTCCGATATAACCCGACGCGCCGATAATGAAAATGACAAGGGCCAGAAACACGATCCGGTCACGAACCCATCCGCGAAAATGGGTCTGGCTTTTGGAAGTTTTTTTCATGTTCCGCTTTATTTTAGGAAAAGGAAGTGAGGTTGCTGGAAGATGTTGCCGATATTAACCCCGGCCCTACCGATACTACAAGAAATCCGGTTTTTTAACAATCCACAATTAAACTACCGTTACTTCGTATTGTTAGAATTTTTTTTCTGTTTGTAAATTATTAGATTTTCGTCAACTCAAACCTGACCGCCTTCTGACCCACCAATCGATGAACAGTAAACCGACGATGAAACCGTATGCCCACCAGTTATCCCAGAGAGAGATCACACGGGTTTTAGTCTTTTCGAACACTTCCGGATTTTCGAATAAATAGCCGTTCAAATTGGTTCCGGCGTTTAAAACCTGATATTGTCCGCCGGTAACCTCGGCTATTTTCTTCAAGAGAGAGTCTTTCACGAGCGGTTTGTCGAACTCCGCCGTTTCACTGAACACCCCGAAGCTCAGTTCGCGGCAGGTCTTTTCTTTTCCGCGTTCGACCCGGATACGAGCCTTGTAAAAACCTTCCTGAGCGGGGATGAACTCGTAGCTCCCTTCGCCGTTCTTATCGGTCTGAAGAGGGATTTCACGGGATTCGCCCGCAGCGGATTGAAGGATCAGGGTCACATTTCGGCCGGGGTCCGGATTGTAATCGTCTTTTAAAACTTTGAATTTGATGAGAGCCCCATCGCCTTCCTGGTAACGTTCTTTATCCGTTTCGAGTTGAATCAGTTGTGTTTCCGTATCTCCGGTCAGCCAGGCGATGATATTATTCCAGAACTTCTGATAATACCGGCCGCTGCCGCCCTCTCCGACCCGTCTAAAATTCCAGTTCCAGGAGGAGTCAGTCGCCAGGGCCACCGCCCGCCCCTTACCCATACTTCCCGCGACCAGAACGGGAATCATGGAAGAATCTTTGCGGTAACCGGCCAGTACATGGGCACCGGATTCGGGGATCAGTCCGGCATTGACCCCGTTCATGGCGGGCAGGCCCTGCCAGATTTCGCGGTTCATGTCATCATCCTTTTCCAGTCTGAGAATGGGATGATGAAGAATTTGTTTTTCCATCTCCAGTTTAAATTCTACGTCCATGAACGATGGTGATCTTTTTTGCAAGCGGACCGGGAGCACTTCCTCAATAGGCGTCCTCTCATATCCGCCCTGCTGGAAGGAAAGGTCCCCCCCGATCATCAAAAAAGCCCCGCCGGCCTCGACAAAGTTTTTGATATTGCTCAGATACCTTAGGTCGATAAAAGGGTCGTAGCGAAAATTCTGAAATATGATCAGATCAAAAGAGTTGAGGTAATCGCTGAACAACAGGTTGGTGGGAAACGGGATCAGGCTGAGCTCTGAGGTCGGGGAAACCACATCATCGCCAAGGGTGCGAAGAATGAAAAACGACAGCAGGTCCACTTTCGGGTTATTGGCAAGAACCTCCCTGAGAAAGCGCGAGTCCCAGGATGGTCTTCCGTTCAAATGCAGAACCCGTGTCCGGTCCCGGATGATTTTAATCTGAAAGTCCCGCCGGTTGTTGGTAGCGATGGACTCTCCGGAAAACAGGGGCAGGGTCAAGGTGTAGATCCGTTTTCCTTTCTTTCTGGGAACGAACTCGAGGTCGGCCTTATACCTGGATATCCTTTCTTTCAGTTCCAGAATTTTGGTAACCAGTATATTTTCCCCTTCCCTGAGAACCAGGGAAACGTTTTTGTTTCCCATTGATGAAGCGTCAACATTGACGGACAGGCGAACCGGCTGATAGACAAAACCGAAGTCCGCCGCCTCCAAGTTTCCGATCGCGAGGTCCTTGAAGCGGTCATTGCTTCCCGCCTGGAACGTATGGACCGGGGACTTCAGGTCCACCAGCAAGTTCAGCAGATCCTTTGAGACTTCCTCCGTCCCTTCCGTCAAATCGGCGCCATCTGTAAACATCATAACGCCCTGGAGGGGCTTCCCTTCCATTCGTTCCTTCAACTGGGAGAGTGACGAACCAAAATCTGTGTTTAGGCTTTTCGGCTCATACTGGTTCAGGACCTCACTGAAAGGGACGGGATCCACCCGGTCCGAAAAAAAATAAAGGTCCACCTTAAAACTTTTTTCCAAAGCCTCGAAAAATTTCCGGTTTTTATCAAGAGTGGTTTTAACGAAATCGATTCTCGGGATTTCATCCGGGAACGTTTTTATGGACATGCTTTTGCTGTCGTCCATCAACACGGCAATGGTGTTGGTCAAAACGTTCTTTTTCTTGAACTCGAGTTCGGGCTTTAAAAGCAAAAAAACAATGAGGGCAAAAGCGGCGGCCCGCAATATGAACAGAAAAGACTTCGTAACCGGGCTTTTGATTCTTGAAAGGCTGGTCCAGAAAAACCACAGCGCCAAGGGCACTAGAAATACCATCAAGGGGAAGAAGACCCCCGCCTCTTCAAATGCCCATTGGAATTCCCGCTGTTTGTATTCCGAAGGGTCCAAACCGAATATTTCCATCAGAAGATTCATTGTGAATGGTATTTCCTCAATCTCTCAAGGATAATGGGCAGGTGAACCATGTCTTTTTTGTAATCGAGGGTCAACGAATACATTACGATATTCACACCTAGCCGGATGCTCAATTGTCGCTGTTTTTCTCCTCCCCCTATAATGTCGTAATCCCAATGGCCCAGGTTGTTTCTGGCCCAGGTTCCGGCAAGATCGTTGGCGCAATACACTAAGACCACCCTTCCTTTGATATGGATCCCCTCCAGGAAAGGGCTGTTATTGACCCTACCTGCCACCTGGTTGATCAGATAAAAGGACCTGAAAATTGAATGGTCCCTGGGAATTTTCTGTAAAGGGACCTGGGGAAAGAGGCGGGAGATCATTTCCCGTGCGGAGCGGTCGAAAGCTGAGTCTTTCTTTCCCGAATTATCGTCGATCAGGAGAAATCCACCGTAACTCAGATAGTTCCTTAAAACCCTCAATTCATTAGACGAAAAAGGTTCAAAGGAATCGTCACCCCCCATATAAATGAAGGGATACTGGTACAAGGCCGGTTCGGTGACCTGCATCTGGATAGGTTCCCGGTTGACCTCGATGGAAGTTCTTTTGGCGACCTGCCCCAGAAAACTGCTCAGCACATCGGGCCGGGGATTGAAGTTCCCTCCCCGGTACTTGATTTGGGGGATCGACAACTTGTAATAGTTTGCCCAGGCAAGGGGAAGCGACACCCACCCAACCGCCGTAATGATAACAAGAATGAGACCCGCAAAAATAGTTCGCATCGGTTTGAGTTTAAACAGGAATGCTTCCGTTTTCAATCATCATAAGCAACCGGTTTCAGCGAATTGAGGGAATGAAATATTTTTGCGTCGGTTCCGGCGAGTGGGTTAGACTGAACCGGTACATTCAACTACCCGATCAGGCTCCATCGCATGAAACGAATGGTTTTACTCAACCCCGGTCCCATCAACGTCACCGAGCGGGTACAAAAAGCCCTGTGGAGGGGCGACCTGTGCCATCGGGAGGAGGAGTCCTCCCGGCTGATGGGACAGATCAGGCGGAAACTGACCGAAGCTTTCGGCATCGACCAGGAATACACCGCCGTTCTGATCTCCGGCTCGGGCACCGCAGCTCTCGAGATGAGCATATCTTCCTCCCTGAGTCCAGGCAAATCCATTCTTGTGATTCAAAACGGCGTTTACGGGGAGCGGATCGCGAAAATCGCAGAGATTTACCAGTTCAAAAAACATGTCCTGAATTATCCCTGGGGCCAGCCTCCCCAGTTGGAGGATATCGATAAAGCTTTGAACGATTTTCCCGATATCGAAGTGATCGCCATGGTCCATCACGAAACTACCACGGGACTGCTGAATCCGCTGGAAAAAGTCGGGGAGCTGGCGCGCAAATATGAAAAAAGGTTTCTGGCGGACTGCATCAGCAGCCTGGGAGGAGACCGCATCGTTTTCGATTCGGCTTGCCCGGATTTCATCGCCGGAACGGCCAACAAATGTCTGCACGGTCTGCCCGGCGTCTCCTTTGTCCTGTTCCGGAAAAAGGAGCTCTGCTGGCTCAATAAAATGCCAGCACGGTCCTTATATTTAAACCTGTTCGCTCATCACGGGGCCCAGGAAGCGGGCGATATGCTGTTCACCCCTGCAATCCAGGTCCATTATGCCCTCGACGAGGCCCTGGACGAACTTCAGGAGGAAACCGTTCAAAAAAGAATCGAGCGCTATAAAAATAACGCTTCCCTTTTGCGAAAAGGGTTCCAGGATATCGGGTTGGCATTTCTGGTTCCGGAAGGGATGCGGTCCAACTGCCTGACCTCCCTCAAACTTCCGGAAGGGATTTCCTATAACTGGCTGCACGATCGCCTCAAGGAAAACGGGTTCGTCATTTACGCCGGACAGGGAAACTTCAACGAGAAAATTTTCCGCGTCGCCAACATGGGGGATATTCGAAAAGAAGAGTTCGAACAGTTTCTGGAGGTTCTGAAGGAATGTTTCTCCGGGGGGAGGGGGGGGGAATTGAAGGGATGAGCCATGACTCTATTTGAAAGCATGCAAGAATATGCCAGGGAGAAGAGGCTCTTTAAGACTTCCGATTCCGACACTCCCTATCTCGGGCACGGTCTCTCTTTGTTTCACGCCAGCCTGATCGAGTCGGGACTTTCCTTCACCGGACCGCGGGAAGCGGCCCGCCTTTCCGCTTCTTCCTCGGAGATAAACAGTTCTCATATCAGCCATTTTATCGTTGCGTTCCTACCTTTCAATTCGGTCACGGAAAAAAATGAGATCAACACCGTCCTGTTCGAGGTCTATTCCTTCTTCAACTGGCTGGAAAAAAAGGGTATCGCGCACGGGCTGGCTGAATTTAACATCATGAACCTAGTGAAAGACCTGTGCTCCATGCAGGAACGCTGCCTGAAGCTAAGCCACATGCTGGATGATGAATCCGGGAGGACGCTCGAAGACCCGCCGGAAATCGTGCAGACCGTCACCGATATTTTTTCCGTGGAAAAAATAGAAAAAGATTTCGTCAGTCTAAAAGGAACGACGCAGGGGGATGTGGTCCGCTTGAATCTTCCTCCCCAGATTCTTGGTCTGGTCGAACTGAAAGACAACCTAGACCTGATCCTGGGAGATACTTCCGACCGCTGGGTTCTACTGGAAGCCGGCCAGGTTTTCCCCGCCTACCGGCCAGCGTGACGCTGGACCCAATCATTGAAATATTAAATGCGAACAATGATCACAGGTCGTCTATGAGAAATTAGGCATTCGGCCCTGCGCCGAGCGGCGAAGGAAGCGTGGATGCTTCGACAGGCTCAGCATGACATCATCAGTGTTTATCTATGTTCATCTGTGGTTCTTCGGTTTTCCTCGGGTCTTTCGGGTATTTATTGTTTGACGCTAGCGAAAATCGCCGGTCAGGTTGAACCCGGCCCAGTAGGAAGGATGCGGATAAAGCCGCTTGACCAGAAGCTGGGCTTTTCTCAGGCTTTCGGCCTTGTTGTCCTGAACGTAGTTGCGGTAAAAATGCTTGATCAACACCGCGGTGGAAATATCGCTGACCCGCCACAGGGAAGAAAGAAGGGCATGCGTTCCCGCATAAATGAAGGCGCGGTTCAGCCCCACCAGTTCGTCCCCTCCGGTGATCTCCCCGAGACCCGTCTGGCATGCGCTCAAAGTCACAAGATCCGCCTTGATATCCAAGGAAAAGACCTCATTGACCTCGAAGTTTCCGTCTGCGGCCTCATCTTTCGTCAGTTTCAATGAGGAGAACAGCGGGTTGATCGGATCGAACTCGCCGTGGGAACTGATGTGGATGATATGGTATTCCCCAATGTGCTCTTTCAGCCAGCTCTCCCTCGCATTTTCGCGGGTGAGAATGTCGATTTTGGGGAAATCCCAGCGGATGGCGTCGGCTTCCATCTCCGCCAGTGGCAGATCGTAATTGAAATCGCCCAGGTCCGGATTTGCCAGGGCCAGAACCTTGATGTCGGAATCCCTGGCGAATTTTCTTTTGAAGGTGTATTCCAGAACCGACGCGCTGGGGGAATAAAACAACGGATGCTTTTCGACAAGGTAACTGTCCTGATCCTTCAAGGAAGCGAACGAGAGGTAATGGAGGTGCCCATTGGGAATGATGCCGACGATCCGTTTTGTGGAGATAAGTTTATCAACAGGGCGGACGATCCAGTTATACAACTGCATTGCCTGGTCGTCCAGGGGAGCCAGGTTCTGCATGCGGTTGCGGAAATCGGCGATCAGGGCGTTCAGTTCTTTTTCCTTCACGGGAGTACGGACCGCTTCAATACTTCCTTGTTTTACTACCCATGTTACCAGCTCATTGTCGGCCACCATGTACTCGACTAGGGCCATGGACTCTTCCAGCAATCCATAGAGTTTTTCAAGGGAGATGGAATCAACGGTGATGAAGCTGGAAATCTTCGGGCTTTTCTCTTTGGCTTCTATCAGAAGGTCACGGTAGCCATTGCGCGCCTTAACGAGGGTGGCGAATAACTCTTTGGCCTGTTCTTCATTTTCCCGGGACCGGGCGGCTCCCAGAGATTCTTCGATCATCCTGATTTTTTTCTTCTGATCGTGGAGCGCATCATACAGTTTTTGATCAACCTCATTTTTCAACTTGATCTTCTGATTTCCTAACAGGTCAATGAAGCTTCTCGACTTAGCGCGTTCGGCATACTCAAATGACTCCTCCACCCGCCCTATATCCAGCAGAAGGAGAATCAGTTCCTTGTAAACGTCCTGCTTGTCCGTGAGGAATCCGTTTTGAAACTCCTCCACCTTGATGGCGGCACGCATCTGGTCGACCACCGCCACCGATTGTCTGTATACTTTCGCCGCCTCAGCCCGCCGTCCCAGCCGGGCGAGGCAAAAGCCCCCCCCTCTTAAGGCGCGCCAAACCACTTCGCGGATATTCAGATCGGAAGCCAGTCTCCCGGTTTCCCGAAACACTGCGATAGCCTCGTTCCAGTTTTTTCTTTCTAGGGCCAGGTTGCCCAACTCCAGCATGGCTTTAACTAGGTTGGTCTTGTTTCCAATCTCGCGGCTCAATGCCACAGCTTGCTTGATATGGGTTTCCGCTTCATCCAACCGGCCCATCCTGAGATAACTCATCCCTATGTTCCGGTGCGTGTAGCCCTGTCCCCATTTCGATTTGAGGAGAAGGTCTCTGTTCAGGGCTTCATTGAAAAATTTAATAGAATGTTCATAACGTTCGTCTTTGCGATGAACCAGACCGATGTTGTTGTAGGCGGTGGCGATGTCTATCAGGGAGTTGAGCTCTTTCGCCAAATTCAGACTGCGTTCCAGGTTGGAAAGCGCCCTCGTCGAATCGTTCAGGGTCCAGTAGATCAAACCCAGAGTGTTATAGATGAACGCCTGGTGCTGTTTGTTTTTTGTAGACTCGGCGATCTCCAGGGCCTGCTTCTGAAACCTGAAAGCTTTCTGGTAATTGCCCTGGTACCAGTGCGAGTTTCCCCGAAAGCGCAGGGCCTTGGAGAGTCCGGCCGGGTAATTTTCGGTTTCGGAAACTGCCTGGGCTTTCCGGTAAAACTCGATGGCCCTGGTAAAATCTCCCTGCTTTTCCCCGACGAGCCCCATTTCCAGCCAAGTTTCCACCATCTGTTCTTTGGATTCCAATTCTGTGAACAGGGCGTTGGCTTCGGAAAAATATCGGGCCGCCTGGGGATACTGGTTCAGGCGCAGATAGTAGATATTGCCGATACTCCGCATTACCCGGCCGCGGTCAAAATCTTCCCCGATCTCTTCGCTTATTTTTCCGGATGCGGTGAACGCTTCCAGCGCGCCTTGATAATCGAGAGCGCTCTCCTGCACGTTACCCAACTCGCTGTAACCCTTCGCCACTTCATCGAGGATTTCGTGTTCCTCATATATGGAAACGGCTTTCTGCAGGTATTGAACAGCAGATGCGAAATCTTCATCTTTGGAATACAGGATTCCAAGAAAGAATAGGGTGCGGGCGAGTTCTCCGGAATCTTCCTTCTTTTCCGCCAGGGACAAAAGTTGTTTTTGATAATGAACCCCCTTTTTGTAGTCTCCGAGGTTGTAACTCACCTGCGCCAGCGCCATATATATATTTTCTTTAACGCCCTCACTTTTGGGAAGGTAGTCCAGAAGCACCAGTTCTTTTTCGAGATAACCGATGGCGCCGATCCAGTTTTCATTTTTGAGCGCCTCAAGGTATTTTTCCTTGATGTTGTCAAACCGGTTCCGGGCAAACTCCATTTTCTCCTGCTCATTCATTCCCGGAAAACCGTAGAACCGGTACCCGGACCAATCCATGGAATCTGGGAATCGCTGTGCCAGTTCCAATTGCGTCTGGCGCAAGGTCCAGGCCGGATTCCCCTCACGCAGTTTGCTGTAAAAAATTTTTAAAAACTGCTCATGGAGTTCGGGGTTCGGGGTTCCAATATGCAAAAGGATTCCCGGATACCCCGAAAAGGTCAGTCCTTTCAGCAGGGGCGCGGTGGGAGAAAGGTTCAGTTCCGGGTGGAACCGGAGGCTCACTTCGTTCAGGGCGATGAAATTGGATTCCATTTCTTCACCGTACAAATCTTCCAAGGTGATCCGTTCGAACCTGTTTTTATCCCGGTTCAACCCGATAAACGTTTCGGAAGGCGGTTGAACGGCCAGCCTCGCCGGGCCTTCGACATTCACCACCCCGTAATGCTTCCAGGTCTTGCGAAACCGGTTCCCCTCTTTTCTCCCCAGGTTCAAAACGGAGGCAAAATTCCATCCGGGATTCTTCATGCTGGACATGGCGACGCCCAGGAACCGGGAGTTGAACAGATTCTTTTTTCGCTCGGAAAAATAGTATTGCGAGAGAGAGGACAGGAAGGTGACGGGCATTTTTTCTATGAGCTTTTCTCCGCCCAATGTCAATGTGGTCCAGGGAATGAATTCCAATTCCCCGTCGGCTATGAACAAAACGGATTCGGCCTGATCCAGGGTTGCCTGAACGGGATCTAAAAGCTGTCGGGATAAATGTTCAATCTGGCCCCCATCCCATGAAGTCTTTCCCCGGCGAACCCTTTCGAACAGATCGAACAAAACCGGATCGAAGGAAAGCCTTTTGCCTTCTATCCCGGATGATGAAATCATCCACACCAAGATGTCATTGCGGGATTTTTGAAACTTGGCGATAATCTCCCCGGCGCGCATATTCTCCCTGATTTTCCCGATATCGGGAACAGAGGGCAAAAACAAAGGTGCCAGTTCCGGATCATCTTCACCCACCAGCGTCAGAAACTCTTCAAATTCCTCCAGGATTCCCTCACGGGTTCCGGGATCATTACCCGAAGCGCGCAGCCGATCGAGAATATTTTTGATTTCTTCGTGATAATTTTTGCGGTCCTCGTTTTGGAACCTGAGGGCGGGAACCAGGGAGAGCAGCAATGTCTCTTTCCCTTTTTCGGAATAGTAAAACGCCGCTTCGTATTTTTCTTCCTCGAACAATGCGCGGGTCAGAGCCTGGTAAAGATCTTCCTGCAGGGCCAGGGATGAGGGCCGCAGGTTCTTGATTTTTTCAGGCCTCTGCCATAGCATTTTTTCCGCCTCCAGAAGGAGGGACAAATGTTTGGGGCCATTCTCCCAGAGAGCGTCGAGATACCTAGCCTGCCACCCGAGCGTGAAGTTTTCACTTTCTTGTCCCGCCTCTTTTTCCTTTTCGGGCATTTGGGTTATGCGGCGGACCCAATCCATGTTCTGGCGGACGATGGTTTCCATACCACCTCTTCCCATCCCCTTTTCGCTGAGGACAGCCAGCGCTTCCTTAAATGCCTTCATGGACCGTTGTATTGCGCCCTGTTTCTTTCTCAACTCATCTAGGGCTATTTCTAAAATATTTTTT
>JAYZAN010000013.1:0-9356 GCA_036339675.1 Nitrospinota bacterium | reverse complement strand
CTTGAAGCATTAAGCATCATAGAGCAACTCAGTCGCGAGAAAGGCATCAACAAGGAAATCCTGTTCGAAGCCCTGAAAAGCGCGATGGAAGTGGCCGCCCACAAGAAACTTCCCCATATCAAGGAACTTCATAGCCGCTTTAACGAAGAAACCGGTGAAGTGGATATCTACGCCGAAAAAACCATAGTGAAAAAAAAAGCGGCAGACCCCAACGAAGAAATCACTTTAAAGGAAGCCTTGAAAATTTCTCCGGACGCGGTAGAGGGCGAAACCATTCTTGTTCCCCAAGTTCTGGAAAACTACGGCCGTATCGCAGCGCAACTTGCCAAGCAGGTCATTTTACAAAAAGTCCGCGAGGCCGAGGTCGATCTGATTCATCAGGAGTTCAAGGATAAAAGGGGACAATTGATCAATGGGATGGTTTCGAGATTTGAGCATGGCGATCTGATCGTCGATTTGGGAAAAGTGGAGGGGTTGATGCCGCGACGGGAACAGGTATTTCGCGAGACGTTCAACCGCGGAGACCGGATACGTGCCTACGTCCTGGACGTTAGAAAAACCTCCAGGGACGCCACGGTTATCCTTTCGCGGACTCACGTGGGGTTGATTAAGAACCTGTTCGAACTGGAAGTCCCGGAAATATGCGTGGGGCTGTTTAATAACATGGGAGGGGTCCGGGAGCCAAACGGTCGTACCAAAATAGCCGTCAAACCCCACGACCGGGATATCGATGCGGTAGGTGCTTGCGTGGGCATGCGGGGCATGCGGGTTCAATCCATTGTCCAGGAATTGCGGGGAGAAAAAATCGATATCGTAGAACATTCTGAGGATCCGGAAACGTTCATTCGCAACGCGCTCAGTCCGGCCAAAATCACAAGGATCATAAAAAATGCCGAAGAAAACCATATGACCATCATTGTCGCAGAAGACCAGATGTCCCTGGCCATAGGAAAAAAAGGTCAAAACGTCCGGCTCGCTGCCAAACTGGTAAAATGGAAAATCGATATACAGGGCGAGTCGCAATCCAAGGAACTGTTTGCCTCACCCATCCTTGGACGGAGCAAGGCGCCGGCAAATAAGGGTGTGGACTTCCTGGAGTTGATCAAAAACACCAAAGGCCTGGGAGAAAAAATCACAGGAATATTTTTTTAACATTATGTCTTAACCTTTGAAGTGGTCCTGTCTAAAGGAGTGGAGGGATTTAAAAAACTTCCGGGTATCGGGCCCAAAAAAGCGGCAAACATATTTAACCTGGTTCAGACCCATGCTTCGGCTGGCCCCGCTTCCGAGTCTGACATCGAGGAGGATCAAGCACTTGTTTCAGAAAGTGAGGATGAAGTCGTTGAACCCATAAGCGGGGAAACGGACGAAGAGGAAGAAGAACTGGATATACCGGTCGAGCAATTACAAAACATAGAACCCCGGTTCATTGAAATGTTGAAGAAAAACGGGTTCCAGACCCTTGCCGAATTATCCATTACTTCCTTAGAGGAATTACTCGATATTGAAGGCATGGATGAGGAGACGGCCCGAATAACGATCGAACAAGCAAAGCAGCATATGGGAAATTTTGAGAACGCTTAACCAACAGCGAGAGGACTTTTTGGCTAAAATTCGCATCAACAAATTAGCGCTGGAACTCAACGTGCAAAATGACCAGATAATCGATGCGTTGAACAAAAAGGATATTCCTGTCAAAAATTACATGAGTTCCATCGACGAAAAGGCCGTGGCTTATATGCGCGAACTTTTCAGTCCGAAACCCGTTGCGAAAAAGACCGCTAAAAAGAAAGCCGTTGACAAAGAAAAAAAATCCGCAAAGAAAAAGGCGGCCACCCCAACCACTGCCAAGGTAAAAAAAGAAACCAAAAAGAAAGAGGCTCCCAAAAAAGAAGCACCCGTAAAAGCCAAAGCCCCCGCAGTCAAGGCCAAGACTAAAGCGAAATTGGCGACCCAGGCAGCGAAACCCAAAGCAAAAGAAGCCACTCAGCCCAAGGTCGCCAAAAAAATCGGATTAAAAATTGTAAAGACCGAGGAAAAACCCAAAGAAAGAACTAAAAAAACCCCTGCCCCTAAAGCAAAATTAGAAGAAAAAATCCTAAAACCGGAAGCGGAAGCACCGAAAAAGACACCGGAACCGCAAGCGCCTCCTGTTGAGGTTCAGGATCTGGCCGAGGAAGAAGAAAGTTTCGAGACCGTTCATTTGCCTGATAATATTTCCATTCGCAATTTGGCGGATAAATTGAGTTGTACCCCCAATGATCTGATTAAAGATCTGATGTCATTCGGGGTGCTCACCACGATCAACCAAACGCTGGACTTTGATGTTGCCAGCAAGGTCGCAGATAAGCGTGGCTTTGAGGTCGAGAGGCTGATCCCCGAATCCGAACTGGACTTTGAGGAAGAAGAACAGGACCTTGAGAGGGACCAGGTTCCACGGCCTTCCATCGTCACCATCATGGGGCATGTCGACCATGGGAAGACATCGCTTCTGGACGCGATCCGGAAAACCAACCTCAATCAAAAAGAAGCGGGTGGAATCACCCAGCGTATCGGCGCTTATCAGGTCAAGGTCAAAGGCACTTCGATCGTATTTCTGGACACACCCGGCCATGAAGCTTTCACGGCCATGCGGGCCCGGGGCGCCCAAGTCACGGATATCGTGGTTCTGGTGGTGGCCGCCGATGACGGATTAAAACCTCAGACCAAAGAAGCGATCGATCATGCTAACGCGGCGGAGGTCCCAATCGTAGTAGCGATCAACAAAATCGACAAACCGGAGGCCAAGACGGAGGAAGTTCGAAAGCAACTTGCGGATGAAGGCCTGCTTTCAGAAGAATGGGGAGGGCAAACCATTTTTGCAGAAGTTTCCGCCTTGCATAACAAGGGGATCGATAAGCTCTTGGAAATGATTCTTCTGCAGGCGGAAATCATGGAATTAAAGGGCAATCCAAAACTGCGTGCCTGGGGTGTGGTGATCGAGTCGAAACTGGATAAAGGCCGGGGTCCGGTGGCTACTTTGATCGTTCAGAAAGGAACGCTAAGGATCGGCGACCCGTTCATCGTCGGTCCTTACTTCGGAAAAGTGAGAGCGCTGATCAACGATAAAGGTCAAAGTTCGGCCAAGGCACCTCCGTCCACGCCAGTGGAAGTGGTCGGTCTGCCGGAGGTCCCTCAGCCCGGAGATAAATTCATTGTCGTGGGTGACGAGCGAAAAGCGCGTCAACTGAGCAACCTCAGGGTTCAACAGCAACGAGAGTACCAGCTGGCCCAAACCGCCCGCGTGACCATGGAGGATCTCCATCTACAAATCATCGAGGGCAAGATTCAAGAACTCAACCTGATCATCAAAGCGGATGTGCAGGGCTCCAGCCACGCCGTTCAGGAAGCGTTTTCCAAGCTTGGAACCGATAAGGTTCGGGTAAAAGTAATCCATGAAGCGGTGGGCGGCATCACCGAATCGGATGTGCTGTTATCCACCGCTTCCAACGCCATCATTATCGGTTTCAATGTGCGGCCTACGGAAAAAGCTGCCCAACTTGCGGCCAGGGAAAATGTGGATATTCGCCACTACAGTATTATTTATGATGCGATCGAAGACATTAAAAAAGCTATGGATGGAATGCTGGTTCCCACATTCACCGAACGAATTGTGGGGCGCGCGGAAGTGAGAAGGATTTTCACCATACCCAAAATCGGGTCGGTGGCCGGCTGCCAAGTTACCTCAGGAAAAATAGAACGGAACCTGGATGCCCGGCTGATCCGGGACAGTGTCGTCGTCTACCAGGGAAAAATAGGTTCTCTCAAACGATTCAAGGAAGATGTCAAGGAAGTCCAATCCGGATATGAATGCGGGTTGTCCTTTGAAAAATATCAGGACCTGAAAAAAGGTGATGTCGTAGAACCGTTTATTCTTGATGAAGTATTGCCTTAATATTCGCCCTGTTTAAAAAATGAAAGTCGGTTGTTGTTCTATAAAGTTTTTTCTTCATGGGAACCGGTCCCTGAAAGAAAAGAGGCGTATCACCAGGGCGGTTAAAGACCGGCTGAAAAACAAATTCAACGTGTCCGTGTCCGAAATTGGTGATCAGGATGTCTGGCAAAACCTTCATCTGGGTATCGTTGCCGCGGGATCGGATGCTCCCTATCTGAACGGATTGATGAACCAGGTGGTGACCGCCATCGAAAACATGCATCTTGCAGAGATCACCAGTTGCCAAATCCGGGTGCATCATCTGGATCCGTCAGATTAATGACCGGAAAAGAAAAGGCCAATTGCCATGCGATTCAAACGGTCGGAACGGGTTCAGGAATTAATATTAGAAGAAATCTCCAAGCTCATCCAAAGGGGATTGAAAGACCCAAGAATAGGCTTTACCACCATCACGCGGGTGGAAGTCAGCAATAATCTGAAGCACGCAAGGGTTTACGTGAGTGTAATGGGAACGGATGAGGAAAAAAATGAGACCCTGATCGGACTGGTCAGCGCCAGAGGGTACATCCGCAATTCCCTGGGAAAGAATCTTTATATGAAATTCATTCCCGAGTTGGAGTTTAAACTGGACGAAAACGCCAACCATGCGGAAAAAATTTCAAGGATTTTGAATGAATTACATCCAGAATAATATCGTCAACCTGTACAAGCCAAGCGGGCCCTCTTCCTTTGAAATGGTACAGAAGGTCAAGCATGCCCTAGGCGCCAAAAAAGCAGGACATATAGGGACCCTGGATCCTCTCGCCGAGGGGATATTGCCTATCTTCCTCAATCGTTCGACGCGTATCATTCAGTTTCTGCCCCCCAAAGAGAAGGTCTATGAAGCGGAAATGGAATTGGGGACCTCCACGGATACTCAGGACAAAACCGGGAAAATACTGGAAACAGGCGATGCCTCGAGGGTCACCGGGGAAGATATTCAATTGGTTTTAAAAGAATTTTCAGGGGAACAGAAGCAGATACCCCCTATGTATTCCGCCAAAAAGAAAAACGGAATTCCTCTTTACAAATTAGCCAGAAATGGTATTACTATCGACAGAAAACCCGTTGATATAAGAGTTCATTCCCTGGATTTCATAAGAAAAGAGGGAAACCGGGTTCAGTTTGAAGTGCGTTGTTCCAGCGGCACTTATGTCCGCACACTGTGCCATGATATTGGAGAAAGGCTCGGGTGCCGGGCTCATTTATACCAGTTGATCAGGGCCCGGGTGGGTTTGTTTGATCTGGAAACCAGCCTCACCCTAGATGCGTTAAAAACCGCGAAAGAAAATGGCCGCCTGTCGGAAAAACTCTTCGCAATTGAGGAAGTCCTTAGTTTTCTACCGCCAGTTCGGATCAAAAAAGAGCATATCCGATCCATCGCCCATGGAGCGGCACTTTCAAAATCATTTTTGGAGTCCATTCCCGGGCAATTCAAACCGGGAATGTTTTTTCGCGCCACTAATGGCGACGAGTCGGTGGTGGCTATTGTTGAACCGGTCATCAATCAGGATGGTTTTGCCGAGCTTCAACCTGAAGATACTGTATTTAAACTGAAACGAGTATTGATTTAGATAAAATCTCTGGAAGAGATTAGAATGTTTTCGCAGGCGAATTTCACAAGAATTCTCCCGTGAAAACCGGGAGGCGGATGAAACTCCTCTACGAAAACATTCATCAATTGTCTTCCGGGGTATTTTATAAAACGGAGGATGAAACGATGGCTTTAAACAAGGAAATAAAAACCAGCATCATCACTGACTTCAAGACCCACGACACGGATACGGGTTCTTCTGAAGTACAGATCGCCATTCTGACCAATCGGTTGAACTATCTCACCGAACACTTCAAAACCCACGCAAAAGACCACCATTCCAGACGAGGCCTCCTGAAAATTGTAAGCAGGAGACGCAAACTACTTGATCATCTCAAACACGAAGACATCAGTCGCTATAAGAAAGTATTATCTCGGCTGGGCATTAGACGATAATCAAACATCGGAGAAAAAATTAATGGAAAAAGTAGAAATAGACATAGACGGGAAAACTATATCATTAGAAGCCGGCGACCTGGCCCGACAAGCCGGAGGCTCTGTGGTAGTACGCCAGGGAGACACCATGGTCCTGATAACTGCGACCATGGCAAGTAAACCCAGGGAAGGAATCGATTTCTTTCCTTTAACAGTAGACTTCAGAGAAAAAACCTATGCCGCCGGAAAAATTCCAGGCGGGTTTTTTAAAAGAGAAGCCAGGCCGAGTGACCTGGAAACTCTCAACTGCCGGTTGATCGACCGGCCTATCCGTCCCCTGTTCCCGGCCGGTTTCAGAAACGAAACGCAAATCGTCTGCCTGGTCATTTCCCATGACCAGGTCAATCCTGCCGATGTAATCTCCATCACGGGCGCATCAGCGGCCCTGTTGATTTCAGATATCCCCTTCGACCACCCCCTCGCCGGAGCCCGTGTGGGAAAAATCGACGGGAACCTCGTGTTCAACCCCACTCATGAAAAATCCAAACAGAGCAAACTGAACCTTATCATGGCGGGAACGGCCGAGGGAATTGTGATGGTCGAAGCCGGAGCAAATGAAGCCAGCGAAGAGGAAATGATGGAAGCCTTGGAATTCGGTCATGAGCGTATCAAAAAGATCATTGAAATTCAGGAAAAGCTGAAATCTCTGCTTGGTAAGGAAAAAGTAACGGTCGAAGTTCCCCAAATCAACGCTGAGCTGAATACCAAGGCAGGCGATTTTGCCCAGGCAAAACTAGAATCCGCCATGGAAATAACCGGCAAACAGGAACGAGCGGAAGCGGTTAAGAATATTAAGGAAGAACTGGCGAGCACTCTCAATCCTGAAGACGATGAGGCCATTAAAGCGGATTTAGGTGAAATCTTTCATGACCTGGAAAAGGAAACCGTCCGGAATCTGATTCTGGACAAGCAAAAGCGGGTGGACGGCAGAAGCCTCGCCGAGGTTCGGCCGATATCGATCAATGTGGGCTATTTGCCCAGGGTGCATGGTTCGTCCCTTTTCACCCGGGGAGAAACCCAGGCTCTTGTCTCAACCACCCTGGGAACCTCCATCGACGAACAGCGAATGGATACCCTGGAGTTTAAAGGAACCCGCTCGTTCATGCTTCATTACAATTTTCCTGCTTTCTGTACGGGTGAAACCAAATTCATGGCCGGGCCCGGTAGACGGGAAATTGGACACGGCATGCTGGCCGAACGTTCTCTGATTCCGGTCTTACCCGATAAAGAAACGTTTCCTTACACTATTAGATTGGTCTCTGAAATTCTAGAATCCAACGGCTCCTCGTCCATGGCCTCCGTGTGCGGTGGCGCCCTTGCCATGATGGATGCCGGTGTCCCCATTAAAAGTCCCGTTGCCGGAATCGCCATGGGACTGATCCAGGAAGGGGACCGGACTGCGATTCTATCGGATATTCTGGGATCGGAAGATCATTTGGGTGATATGGATTTCAAAGTGGCCGGTACCGAAAGCGGTATCACCGCACTGCAGATGGATATCAAGGTTGAAGGTCTGGACAAAGAACTCCTGGCCCGGGCTCTGCAACAGGCGAAGGAAGGCCGGTTGCACATACTGGGGGAAATGAACAAGGCGATTTCCCAACCCAGAGATAACCTGTCCAAATACGCTCCGAGAATCATCCAAATAACTGTCCCCAAAGACAAAATTCGGGACATCATTGGACCGGGCGGAAAAGTCATCCGTGAAATCATCGATAAAACCGGCGTCACCATTGATATCAATGATGACGGTGTGGTTTCCATCGCCTCTTCCGATGAAATGGCGGCAGAAAGTGCCATCGGTTATATTGAAAGCCTGATCCAGGAGGTAGAGGTCGGAAAGATTTACCTAGGTAAGGTCAAGAAGATCGTGGATTTCGGGGCCTTCGTCGAAATACTTCCGGGAACGGACGGGCTGGTGCATATCTCACAGGTCTGTGACCGGCGTATTAAAAGCGTCAGCGACGAAATCCAGGAAGGCGACGAGATCAAGGTTAAAGTCATCGATGTCGATTCGAAGGGAAAAGTAAAACTTAGCAGGAAGGAAGCCCTGCGGGAAGAAGCGGGCGTCCTCAATTAAAATGGGATCGGGGAGGAAAACACCCTTTCCTCCCCCCTTATTGCCCAGACACTAAAAATCTATATTCCATTCCTTTAAGGTTTCGATCGACTCATAATGGGTCAGGTCATAATGGATGGGAGTGACAGAGATATAATTTTTCCTCACCATGACGCAATCGGCCCCCTCCTCAATTTCTTCGAAACGCATTTCCCCCGCCATCCAGTAATAGGTATTGTTCCTGGGGTCCACCCTCTTGTCGAAGGTTTCGATCACTCTGGATTTTCCCTGGCAGGTAACGGCCGCACCCCTAATCTCATTCCGGGGCACGGGAGGGATATTCACATTCAAAGACACACCCTCCGGAAGGCCTTTTTTAAGCAAGACGGGAACAAAACTTTTGGCGAATTCGGCGGCCGTAGAAAAATCGGGCTCCACAAAAGTATCCAGGGATAAGGCCATGGAAGGAATTCCCAGGATGGCTCCTTCGGTGGCGGCCGACACCGTTCCAGAATAAATGGCGCAGATTCCCAGGTTGCCTCCAAGATTGATGCCAGAGACGACCAGCTTGGGCGGTTCGGGGAGAAGAACCGTCACCGCGATTTTCACACAGTCGGCAGGGGTTCCGTTGACGGCATAGCCGATCGATTCACCCTTTTCGATCACCTGCCGGACTTTCAATGGATTATTCAAAGTGATGGCATGCCCCACGGCGCTTTGCTCCGTCTCGGGAGCCACAACCGTCACCTCGGAAATTTCTGAGAGAGCCTCCCTCAGGACTCTCAAGCCCTCTGCATTGAACCCGTCGTCATTGGATAGAACGATCATAAAAAACAGGGGCAACAACCCTCAAGGCTGTGCCCCAGATTACCGGTGGTTAAATATCATCATGAACCCGCACGAATTCTAACCGGGTCAGTTATGCTTTTTAAAATAAGGGATGGAACCGTCAGGATCCGGTTTCATTCCATCAGAACCCTCCTGCCAGTTGGCGGGACAAACTTCCCCATTTTTTTCATGGAACTGCAGGGCTTCCACCATGCGCAGGGCTTCATCGATATTTCTTCCCAAAGGCAGGTTATTGATGAGTTGATGCTGAATTATCCCTTCTTTATCAATTAAAAACAATCCCCTGAAAGCAACCCCGAAATCGGCTAGGACATCATAGTCATTACTGATCTGCTTCGTCACATCGCCGATGAGGGGGTACTGGATGTCCCCCAACCCGCCTTTTTTGCGATCCGTATTTCTCCAAGCCAGGTGAGAAAATTTGCTGTCTATGGACACTCCGAGGA
>JAYZAN010000012.1:0-21657 GCA_036339675.1 Nitrospinota bacterium | reverse complement strand
CCGGGTCACCCCCATGTTCCCCACAAACTCCAATATGCAGATTTTCTTTGACACCCCGACCTTTTTCAATGGCCACCTGCAACAACTGGCCCAGGCCGGATTGATCGACAGAAATAAAGGGGTCGACATCCAACAATCCCTCTTTGATATAGTCATTGAGAAAGCTGCCCGCATCATCCCGGCTCAGCCCGAAGAATGTTTGCGTCAGATCGTTTGTGCCGAAGGAAAAGAAATCCGCTTCCTGTGCAATTTCATCCGCGGTCATGGCCGCCCGAGGCAATTCGATCATGGTTCCTATCTGGTAGGGCAGGGAAACACACGATTTCTGAAGCACATCCTCCGCTTCTTCAACGATCAGGTCCCGGACCGTTGTGAACTCGTTAATATGGCTCACCAGGGGAATCATGATCTCGGGTAATATATTCATATCCTTTTTTGACAGCCTGCAGGCGGCCTCCATAATGGCCCTTGCCTGCATTCGATAAATTTCAGGGCAGGTGATCCCTAGCCGGCAACCCCGGTGCCCAAGCATGGGATTGACCTCCTTCATCGTATCTATTTTTTTATTCAATGCTAAGGGAGTAATCCCCATTTCCTTCGCCAGGGTTTTGATTTCTGCCGCTTCGCTTGGCAGAAATTCATGAAGAGGGGGATCCAATAAGCGTATCGTGACAGGGAGTCCCTCCATAACCTTGAATATTTGAGTAAAATCACCGCGCTGAATCGGAAGCAATTTTTTGAGAACTTCCTCCCGCTCCCGGACATCATCGGTGATGATCATTTTACGCACCAGAGAAATGCGCTCTTCATCGAAGAACATGTGCTCGGTACGGCATAAACCGATGCCCTGGGCCCCGAAATCTCTCGCCACGTGGGCATCATGGGGTGTATCCGCGTTCGCCCGAACTTTGAGGGACCGAACTTCTCCCGCCCAACTCATCAGCCGGGTGAATGAACTGGTCAACCGGGGAAGAGTCAGGGGAAGCGTCCCCTTGATAACGGCACCACTGCTGCCATCGAGAGTGATGGGATCGTATTCTTTGAGTTGCACCCCGTTCAAAGTACATTTTTTCCGTTTCACGTTGACACTCAGTTCCCCGCATCCCGAAACGCAGGGTTTTCCCATAGCCCGCGCGACCACCGCTGCATGAGAAGTCATACCTCCCTTGGCGGTCAAGATCCCCTGGGCCACATTCATTCCGTTAATATCCTCCGGCGAGGTCTCCATCCGGACAAGAATGACCTTTTCCTTTTGATCTGCCATTTCGAGGGCATGCTCTGGGCTAAACACTATTTTCCCTGTTGCCGAACCCGGCGAAGCCCCCAAGCCCCTCGCCAATACTTTGTACTTGGCTTTGGGATCGATCATTGGATGAAAAACCTGATCCAATTGGTTCGCCGGCACGCGCATCAATGCTTCCTGCTTGCTGATAAAACCTTCATTGACCATATCGATGGCTATTTTTATCGCGGCGGCGGAGGTGCGCTTTCCGGAGCGCGTCTGGAGAAGATAAAGCAGGTTGTTTTCGACGGTGAACTCCAGGTCCTGCATATCCTTAAAGTGGTTTTCCAGTTTTTTGTAGACCTGGGCGAGCATCTCATAAACTTCCGGCATGTCCTGTTCCAGCTGGGATATCGGCTGGGGCGTCCGTATCCCCGCCACCACATCTTCACCCTGGGCATTGGCCATAAATTCCCCATAAAATTTCTTCTCACCGGTTGCAGGGTTTCTTGTAAAAGCCACCCCCGTTGCTGAATGATCGCCCAGGTTTCCGAAAACCATCGCCTGAACATTGACGGCTGTACCCCAATCAGCAGGAATCCGGTTCAGCCGGCGGTACGTCGTTGCCCGTTCCGTATTCCACGAATTGAAGACCGCCTCCACGGCCATCTTAAGTTGTTCGGTAGGATCCTGAGAAAACTCTTTTCCAGTATATTTCTTAACCAGGGATTTATATTTTTTTATGATCGCCTGCAGGTCCTGGGCCGTCAGGTCCGTATCCCATTTAATTTTTTTCCGGGATTTTTTCTTGATCAGAATGTCCTCAAACAATTGTGAGTCCATTCCAAGGACCACGTCCCCGAACATGGCAATAAGCCGGCGGTAGCAATCGTAGGCGAACCTGGGGTTTTCGGTTATCTGGGCAAGGCCTTTAACGGTTTCGTCATTCAATCCTAGGTTGAGGACGGTATCCATCATTCCCGGCATGGAAACCCGGGCCCCGGAGCGGACCGAAACAAGGAGCGGGTCGGAAGGATCGCCGAATTTTCTACCCATCAACTCTTCCAGCTGGACGAAATTTTTTTTCACTTCATCCCAGAGTCCGGGTGGAATCTTTTTTTGATTCTGAAAAAAATAAAGGCAGGCCTCAGTGGTGATAGTAAAACCGGGAGGGACATTGATCCCCAGGGAAGACATCTCGGCCAGGTTGGAGCCTTTGCCGCCCAGAAGGTTTATAAAATCTCTCTTACCTTCTGTCTTGTCACCACCAAAAAAATAGACATATTTTTTCTTTAGCTTACTGGCGGCGTTCAATCCAGCTTTCCCTTCATAAAGCAATTAAATTATTGAATGTAAGTGACGAATGTGAAGATAATCCAAATTAAGGAGAGTTTTCAAGCTTTTTTGAGGACGATTTTGGAAAAGTCCGCCAAATTGGAAAACAACCGGGAAATTTTAAACAGCAAACCCAGCCTGTTTCTCCGCAAATTTTCTTCTTCCACCATAACCATAACATGGTCGAAAAAATTATCCACTGCCGGTTTTATCTCGACAATTTTTTCAAGGGCCTTGGGAAATTCCTTTTTGCGGATGCTCTCTTCCACAGGATCAACGAGCCTCGTGTATTCCTTGTAAAGCTCCTTTTCGGCAGGTTCTGTAAAAAGGTCGGGCCTGATTTCATCTTTTGCTTCCTCATTAAGAATACTCACTATCCGTCTAAAAGCGATGGCCAGAGGCTCAAAATGAGGCTGCTTCTTCAATTCTGAAAACGCGATTGTTTTTTGCCGGACATCCAGCAGAGAATCAATCCCGGTGGCAAGAACTGCATCGATCGCGTCATAAGGGAACCCCTCACCGCTCAATAAGGTCTTATAGCGCTGGGAGAATAAATTGAACGCATGGTTCCGGATTTCTTCCGGCTTCAATTTGATTTTAGAGGCAAGATTCCGGATGCCATCATTCATTAATTCTTCCAGGGAGATCTGCCAGTTCCGGTCCAAAATAATCTGAATGATCCCAAGGGAGTGCCGGCGAAGACCATAAGGGTCTTCCGAACCGGATGGAAGGAGTCCCACCCCTATACACCCCAATATGGTATCCAACTTATCGCTGATCGATATCACCGCACCCACATCGCTGGCCGGCGTCCTGTCACCTGAAAAAGAAGGCCTGTAATGGTCCTTGATGGCTTCTACAACCTCGGGACTTTCACCGGAGTGCTCCGCATAATAACTGCCCATGATCCCCTGCAGTTCCGGAAATTCATAGACCATCTGGGTCACCAGGTCCGCTTTACACAATAGAGCGGCTCGTTCGGCCTGATCAGAAAGATCCGGACAGACCTTTTGCGAAATAAACCGGGCCAGAGAACCAATCCGTTCCACTTTCTCATAAGAAGTCCCAAGACTTTTCTGGAAAATCACCCCTTTTAATGCGTCCACATAATCCTCCAGTTTTTGCTTCCGGTCTTCATTGAAAAAGAACCGGGCGTCTTCTAATCGAGCCCTCAGAACCCGTTCATTTCCATGCTTGATCTCCTGTCCCTCTCCCGGTTTCATGTTGCTGACGGTGATAAAGTGAGGAAGCAGTTTGCCGTTATCGCCAAGTACAGGAAAATACCGCTGATGAACCTTCATGGTGCTGGTCAGAAGCTCGTGGGGCAATTCAAGGTATTCCGGTTCAAAATCTCCCCGAATGGCGACCGGGTATTCCACCAGATAATTCACTTCGTCCAACAGGTCGGGATCTTCTTGGACAACTCCTGAAACCTCCCTGGAAAGATTTTGAAGCTGCTCTTTTATTTGTTGCTTCCTCATCTGAGGGTCCACCACCAGAAAACGCTTTTCACATTCTTTCAAATAAGATTGCAGATCATGAACCTGAAATGACTCAGGGGATAAGAACCGGTGGCCCCTGGAGGTGTTGCTGCATCGAATCCCGTCAAACTCGAATGCCAATGGTTTCCCATCGAACAAAGCAACAATCCAATGCATGGGCCGGGCGAACGGAACCTGTCTTGTTTCCCACCGCATTTTTTTCGGAAACGGGATGCTGACAAGGAGTTTAGGAAGAAATGCGTTTAAGATATTCTCCGTAGGTTGCCCGATTTTTTCAACCCGGGCGCAGATCACATCTCCTTTGGGAGTGCTCTCCGTGGTCATGTCGGAAACTTCCACCCCTTTGCCCCGGGCAAACCCGACCGCGGCCTTGGTTGGATTTCCCTGATCATCAAAGGCCACCTTGACGCTCGGACCATAAAATGTTTCCACTACATCTTCCTGCCTGGGTCCAACCCCGGAAAAGGAAACGATCAGCCTCCTTGGGGTCCCCATCACTTTGGAGGCAGCCATCCCGACTCTGTTCTTTTTGAAATGATCGGACAGTTCGCCTTCCAGAAATTTCAACGCCGGTTCAATAAACCGTGATGGTATTTCTTCAGTACCAATTTCCAGAAAAAATTCGGGCATTTTTTTATTTTCTGTTCAAGGGGAATGAGCCACTTCTAATTTCCGCGGATTTTTGAGGAGACTCAACCTTTCCTTGACCTATGTATCATTTAAATCAATGAAAAATGGTTATTTATCAAACTACTTCCGCAAAGCCAATTCAACCCCGGGGAATAAAATTCTTTAACGCTCTGGAATAAAAGCGGTTCTGGGAAAAACCAGCTGTTTTTAAATGGGTCTAATTTATTGCAAATTCCTGTTTAGTATGCGATTGTTTTGGACTGCGTGGTCCCAATAATACATTAAATCGGGTTCATTGATGGACACAACTGTCACCATTATTGTTTTTGTGGTCCTTGTTCTGATCGGGGCCGGCCTGGTCCTGCCACGGAAAATTGACAAATCTGGTGAGGACAAGTCCTCAAAAGATTCTCAATCTATCCAGGAGTCCAAAAAAAGTGGCAAAGCAAAAGATTTTTTTGAAAAAGCCGTCAGTAAAGCCACCCAAATTTCCGAAAAAAATCAGCTTTTACTGCCTCCAAAAAATTTTCTAGGGCGCAATAAAGAAATCAATTATATTTTGAGCACTCGAACCGAAAAAACTCAGATTATCAGTTTGTCCGGTCCTTCAGGAATCGGAAAAACCGCGGTTGCGTCCAACATCTGCCTCGTTCTTTTACCCAATTTTAGCGACGGCCAATACTATTTCGACCTTAAAGGCAACAAGGCTAAACCTCTTAAACCGGAACAAATAATGGCGCTGGTGATCCAGAAATGCCGCCCCTCCGAAAAAATCCCCATTGAACCCAGGGATATTGAAAAAAAATATCTGTCGATTATAAAAAAAAAGAGACTTCTGTTTTTTTTGGATAACGTCAGCAATGCCAGCCAGATAAAAAATCTGATTCATTCCTCATCCTGCATATTCGTGATCACCTCCGGGGAACCCGTGACTTTACCAAACATCATCAGCCAGAAACTGGAAGGGATGGATGAGGAAGATGCCAATCAGTTGTTGACTCAAATCGCTTTCCGAAGTGTTGACTTCACTGATGATTTTTTAAACAAATACTTCCGCTTCGTATCGAAAAAAATAACCAAGTACTGCAACAATGTCCCTCTTGCCCTTGTTCTTTCCGCTAAGTTTCTGGATGCCAACTTTTTACTGCCAACAGACATGCAGATGGACCCCAACAAATACGTCAACGACCTCAGTGAGGAGTGCAACAAACTGGGGCAAACAACAGGTTTGGGGCCTAAAGAAAGTCTGTTGGCAGTGATTCATGTGGTCTATAAAACGCTTCCAAAAACCCACACGCGGATGCTGGGCAAGTTACTGGTTTTTCCTGAATCCTTCACAGATAAAGCCGAAGCTTTTATCTGTGAAGATCAGGACAGCAATATCCTTTCCAAACTTGTTGACCAGACACTGGTGAACCACGATGTTATTAAAGACAGGTATTATTGGCACGACGAAATAAGAAAGTTTGTGGAATCGCGTTCGAGCGAATCGGACCGGCCCCTGGCCGCAATGCGCCATGCCTCGTATTATCTTACCCAGCTCATAGCCGCCAACGAAGAATTTTTTAAAGGAAAAAATGGAATAGTAAATGGACTAAAAAAGTTCGACCTGGAATGGGAAAATATCAAGGTCGGGGCCGCCTGGGCCCGGGCCAATTCTTCCAAAGACAACGATTTCTCCAAAGTCTGTAACGGGTACGCCGAATCCGGTTCGAAAATGCTGGCTATGCGGCAATCCCCCACGGAATGCATCAGGTGGATGGAAGCCGGCCTGAATGCCGCACGCCAACTGGATGATATGGATGCCGAGAAAAATCATCTCTTGAATCTGGGAACCATGCACAATGAACTGAAAAAATATGACCGCGCCATCGCATTCCTGGAACAGGCCCAGACCCTGGCCGAGGAACAGGCCGACAGCGAAACCGAAAGATCCGCCCATCATCTTTTAGGCCTGGCGAACCTGGGGGACGACAACGTGTCCGGGGCTATCACCCATTTTCAGGCCGGACTGGAGCTGGCACGGCAAAACAAAGACCTGGAAGGAGAGCAGGAACTCCTGGAAAAACTGGGCTGGGCATGTCAAAAGGCCGACGATCAAACCTCTTCCGTAGAATTTTACATTGAGGCTCTGGAACTGGCTAAAAATAACAACGACAACAACCGGCAGGGAAAAATTATCGGGAAGCTCGGTGAAGTCTATTCCAACATGGAATATTTTGACAAGGCCATGAATCTTTACCAGGAAGGTCTGGACCTGGCCAGGAAAACCAAAGATAAAGCCGGCGAAGAACAACTGCTGGCCAGCATTGGGGATTCCCATATGAAATCCGGCGACGCCAAAAATGCCGATTTTTTCTACAAGCAGGCTCTCGTTCTGGCCAAGGAAAATAAGAACCGGAAAAATGAAGCGACCCTGCTTAAAAAATTGGGAGATGCTTCCACCATAACCAAGGAACTACAACTGGCCGCGAGCTATTATCAGGATGCCGCGGGGATTTTTAAAAAAGAAAGCGACTACATCTCAGCGGGGGAATCCTATTGGGCCCAGAGCCAGATACTGGCCAATGCTGAAAACAAAAAGCCTGCCATCGAAGCCGCCAAATCCGCACTCAGGATTTTCAAGACCAACCAGCATCCCAAAACGGGAGCCGTTCGGAAACAGTTGGAAAGTTGGGAGAAAGATGCTCAGAGTCAACAGGGATAACTTCCGTCGAAAAATATAAACTACTTCTTCAAAAGAGGGAAACCCATCTCTTCCCTCTGGCCGATATAGCCTTCCGCGCACAACCGGGCCAGTTTCCGGACCCGACCGATGAACCCAGTTCTCTCCGTCACGCTGATGGCGCCCCGCGCATCGAGCTGGTTGAAGGCATGGGAGCATTTCAAAGTATAGTCATAGGCAGGAAGAACAAGATCCTTTTCCAAGAGGTCCATCGCTTCCTGCTCGTACATATCGAACCACTCGAACAACCTTTCTTTGGAGGACTCTTCAAAATTGAACCGGGAAAACTGTTTTTCCGTTTCGAGATGCACGTCTCCATATTTAATATTTTCATTCCACTTTAGGTCGAAGACATTATCGATATTCTGCAGGTACATGGTGATGCGCTCCAGACCGTAGGTCAGCTCGGCGGTCACCGGCGACAGGTCCATCCCTCCGACCTGTTGAAAGTAAGTGAACTGAGTGATTTCCATGCCATCCAGCCACACCTCCCAGCCAAGACCCCAGGCGCCCAGGGTAGGGGATTCCCAGTCGTCTTCCACGAAACGGATATCGTGCTTCATCGGATCAATCCCTAAAGCGGAAAGACTCTGGAGATACAGGTCCTGAGCATCTTCCGGTGAAGGTTTAATGATGACCTGGAATTGATAATAATGCTGAAGCCGGTTGGGGTTCTCTCCATACCGTCCATCGGTGGGGCGCCGCGAGGGTTCCACATAAGCCGCCCGGTAAGGTTCAGGACCCAGCACCCGGAAAAAAGTGCACGGGTTAAACGTTCCCGCGCCAACCTCAATATCATAGGGTTGATGGACCGCACACCCCTTCGAAGCCCAGTATTGACCCAAAGCGAATATCACATCCTGAAAATACATTTAATCCTGATTCCTCCCGGTAGATGGCCCCGTTTTTAAATCATCGAAAGATCTGCGAACTTCTTCGATTCTTTTTCTGTATTGATCCGTATCGCCGTAATCGAAAAAATGCTTGTAACGGCTGTGGATCGATTTCACCCTTCGGGCATGCTTGATTGGGCACCAGTACTGCTTCGTTAACTCAGGTATTTCTGGTCCAACACCATGTAATCGGAACGACGGACTTTTGGAATCCCGTAAACTGGAAAACAGACGGACTGGAAAAAGCTGACCACCAGATCCATAAGCAAAGCCGGAACCAGGTACGACCAAATGACTGGAGCGGTCAAATTATTCAGGACGGCCGTCGAACAAATAATGGCGGATTTTCTTTACCAGTTTTTTATGTCGCCATTTAATATCCCGCTCAAACCGGGTTTTATTCTCTTGAACTTCATAAAAAAATTCCGGCCCTTTTTTATGAAGTTCTTCAAGAAGCTCTTGCTCCAAATTTTTTGTTAATAGGATCCATAACAACATATCATTTTAAAACTCCGGAAAGAGAAGTTCATTGTGGCAGGAAAACGGCCATTTAGAAATGACTCTCAAAGTGTTTTTCTGTTAGACTGGAAAACACAGACTTATCATGGATGCCGGAGTTTATGTTCGCCATTTATAAAACAGCTTCCCCGGAAGATATTGCGCGGATCATCGACTACTGCCGCAACCATACCATAAAAAACGGGGGGTTGTTCGAGGTGTACCCCGGTCCGGACGGCAACATGCACATGATCATCGTCAATTCCTGTGCCAAAGACGGCCCCATGGATAAATTCCGCCCCTTGGGAGCTTTTTACTGCAACTATATGAGTCCTGGTGTCATTTCCATCGAGGAAGAAGACCCGCACTACGACGGCGTTGAAAGCCGAAAAAGGCATGTGGAAGCCGTCAAGCAGGTGATCGATATTCTTTTGAGTAACACCCGGCCGGGAACGACGATCCAATTCAACGATCTGCCCGCATTGGGAAAATAATCATCGTCGGCTCCGGAATCTATTAGCCATTTGGCCCCGCGCCGAACGGCCAGTGTGACGCTGGGCGTTATGCTAATGGTTTATTCGCCGATCGCGATTTCGATCAATTCGTCTCGGAAGGAAAACACGGCTTTGCTGGATTGCACCGATTCCAGGGTGGCGTTCTGGGCGCTGTCACCGATGCGCATTTTCAGGTTGCTCCGGTCCGGAGTCGAGATGAATATATGATTGGAAAGACTGTCCTCTCCAAAATAAATAATTCCCTTGACCTTCAGGCCGGAAATGTGGCCTTTCCTTCCGGAAATATGTTTGGACCCTGCCGGGTTTGGATTCTGAACGGACTCTTTCACCTTGGCGATGAGAGAATCGATATCCTCGGCTTCAGTTGGGGGGATGGAGATGGATTCGGCCGGTCGATCAGGAGGTGCGGGTTCGGGATACCACTCAAAAAATTCCTGCTCGAGTTCCATATCCCGGGGAATATCCCCAACCTCGGGCACATTCGACAGCGGAACGCCCTGGTGTGAAGTGTTATTTAATGAACTGAGGTTGGGGGAATTTCCCGAGCGGCTCTCCTTGATCGCGGGCAATGTAGAGTAATACTTTTTAACCGGGTCAGCCTGTTTAAAAAAAATAACGGATACCCCGCCTAATACAATCCCGGTACATATCAACCCGACAATCCAGGTGATTTTCCGGACACCATTTTTTTGCGGGGAGAGACGATGGTCGTCGCCATGAAGGACCAGGCCTTTCAGGTCGACGTTTTGCTCGAGAACGCTCTTCTCCTCTTCCAGTTTTTTGAGGGTTTTCAGAATGGTACTCATGGCTCAACAAGCTTGGGCGTCGGATAAATGCTCAATAAATTGTAGAGCATCATTCTGCTTTCAATATCGAAATTCCCGTCGTCTTTGATATTGTTTTTCCGCTGGAATTTCAAAACGGCACGAACGGTTTTGGGTCCATACAGAGGTGCTTCACGCCCTTCAAAAAATCCCAGGAGCCGAAGGTTCTTCTGCAACCAGATGGCTTCTTTGCCCCTGAAGCCCTTATTGAACTTTTCTGGAAGGTTTTCATAGTCCCTCCACAAGACAATCGCTTTGCGGGTCCAGAGAGTGTCGAGAGTATTCAAGGGCATTTCAATTTTATCGACCGAACCTAAAATCGCCTGATCGCCTGTTACGGATATCAACGCCAGGTACTTGGTGCCCTGGGCATTGGGAAGCGATATCTCCAGGATGGCCGGATAATTCAAGATGGTCAGACGGTTGAAATTAGCGTTCAATTCATAGGACGATAAATTGTAACCATCTTTCAAATGGTCGAACAAAACCCCGTCCTGTTTCAGCAATCCATCGCGCGGGATTTCCCAGCGATCCAGGATCCACTGGATCGATTCGATCCTGCTTTCATCCAGCGACAGACTGGAAAGATAGGTCACCAGCTTTTCAGGCTGGGAGATGATCAGGGGATCGGTACTGGGAATCCGGCGTACCTCCATCGACGGCTCGTCCAAATCAGGCAATACGATTTTAGAATTCGCGGCAGCGCCAGGCGCGGTATCGGTGGAAACCGAACCTTTGTCCACCGAGTTTTTTGCTACCAGCTTTCCGGGTTCCGCATCGGGAACCGAATCCTTTTGAATGAGTTCTTTAATATTTTTTCCTTTTTCTGGTGCACTTTTCAAATCAGGCAGCAAAAAATGCGTGACAGTAAACAGCAGCAATCCGATGCATGCAACCGCAGGAACCAGCGTTTTCCAGATCGTATCGGTCCATGAAGTGGACATGGTCAAACCACCGATGTCCTTGACCGCCAGTCGAACGACTTTCGCGGTGATCTTTTTAGAATTCATGGTATAGGCGATCAATAAAGCACGGTCTGTCACTACATTGATCATCCTGGGAATCCCGTGCGCATAACGGTAAATCAGATCCACCGCCGGCCGCTGGAATTTAACCTTCCCCTTTCCCAGGGCCACGTTCAAACGGTGCTGAATATATCCGCGAGTTTCTTCCAGGTTGAGCGGAAGAAGCTCCCAGCTTATAGTGATACGCTGACGTAATTGCCTCAGCTCAACCTGAGAGAGAACCTTGTCCAGTTCCGGCTGGCCGATTAAAACGATCTGGATAAGTTTTTCCGTTTCGGTTTCTAGGTTGGAAAGCAGCCTGAGCTGTTCCAGCACCATGGGCTGAAGGTCCTGCGCTTCGTCAATGATGACCACAACCCGGTTTCCCTTTTTTCTTTCTTCAAGAAGAAACGTGTTCAGGGTATCCATCAGTTTTTTCCTGCTCTTATATTCGGACGGCAATCCCAGCTCGGCGTTGATGGTCTGCAGCAATTCCAGCTCGTTGATACAGGGATTGAATACATAAGCGATGCTGAAATCCGCATGGAGCTCTTTGAGAAAACTTCTGCAGATGGTGGTTTTCCCCGTTCCGACTTCACCGATGATTTTCAGGAATCCGTTATTTTCCTGCAGGCCATAAACCAGATGGGCTAGCACTTCCTTGTGTTTGGGGCTCAGATAAAGATATTTAGGGTCGGGGGTGAGGTCGAAGGGTTTCTCGGAGAAACCGAAAAAATCCTGGTAGACGTTCTGATTTCTTCTTCTGGCCCCCGCTGTAAGGTCCTCGCTCAGCAGGGTCTGCTTCACTTGCCGGGCGACCTGGGCCGGACTGGAAATCGGATTGCCATCGAAGTTCTTTAACAGGCTGTCGTAGGCTTTGCGTTTTCCCAGGTTGGACAGGGTATCGTAGGCTTCCTGCAGTAAAGCGATCTGTTCCTGCAAAGCCACGCTTCCGACGGACGCTCGCTGCACTGTGGGAGAATCGAACCGCTGTACCATCTTCTGGTAAGCAAGATCGATCTCCTTTTGATCGGAATGCAGGGGCACCCCTAAAACCTTATAGTAATCGCGCTGTTTGACTTCAGTAACCATTTCGCCGGTGATGCGCCTCGGTTACAAGGCAAAAGAAAATTTCGGAATGAAACCTGTTTGTTGAATTTTCTCAGGCTGTACTGTGTGTGGCAGGTCAGGACCGGACCCGAGCCAATGTAATGCATTAATATACAAAGACTTTTGTTAGATGTAAACAAAAAACACTGGGACGGGGTTGGGTAGGGGGATTTTTAAAGCGGAGTACCTCCGCGGGTAATGGAATGACATTTTATTTTGCGCTCAAAGACCATAGCTGGTAATAAAATAATTAGCTAATTGGCCCCGCCCCGAGCGGCGTGGTAAGCAACAGGGCAAACATGAAAAACTCTTCCGTAAAAAAAATTAAATGTCCCACCTGTAAAAAGAGCGTTCAAAAAGATAGCAGTCTTTTTTTCCCCTTCTGTAGCGAACGCTGCAAAATGATCGAACTGGGCGCCTGGCTGGATGATAAATATGTGATCGAAGGAAGCGATGCTAGCCCCTCACCGGATGATGAGGAACCGGTTTGAATTAAGGAAAAGGGATCGGTCAGAATTCGATGGGGGTGGGGACGCTGGTTTTACCCATGATAATTTCAAGCATCTGCGAGTCGTATAAAACGAGGGCCAGGTCCATCAATCCGTCGTTATTGAAGTCGGCTCCCGTCAGGGCTCTCGGGTTCCTACCGACGGGATAATTAAAATGCGGAAAAACGAAACTGCCGTCGCCATTTCCCTGCAGCAGGGAAATGGAGCCGTCCCGGCGGTTGCAAACAATAAGGTCGGGAATATTATCCCCCGTGAACTCACCCGCCACAATGGAATTTGGAGATTTTTCCGCCGCGAAGTCCGCCACGGTACGGAAACTTCCCTTGCCGTCTCCCAGGTGTAAATGTAGACTGTCTTTCATCGGACTGGAAGAGATCAAATCCGGTTTGCCGTCGCTATTCATATCGTAATGGGTGATGAAGGAGGACTGTCCCCCACCGCTGAGGCGTTGCGGACTATCGAAAGTGCCGTCACCGTTCCCGTAAAAAACGCGGATGAATTTGACCTCCACCGCGTTGAACGCGATGGCAATATCTTCATTGTTATCCCCGTTATAATCGCCCACCGCCATGTAGGCCGGGGTCCCTGGAGCCTTGTAAGCCTCGGCAACCTTGAACGTACCGTTTCCGACACCCAGCATGATGACCAGTTTATCGAAGCGGAGAGTGACCGCCAGGTCCATCTTTTCATCATTATTGAAATCCCCTGCAGCCACCGCAATAGGAAGCCTGCTGACTTTGACGTGTCCTTTTAATTTAAAGAGACCGTCCTTCTGGCCCAGAATGATGGAAATATTACCGTCGCCATAATTTGCGATGGCGATGTCGGGCAATCCGTCTCCGTTGAAATCGGCGGTCTCCAGCGCCACCGGTTCGCGGCCCGTTTGCAGGGTGACCGCTTGTTTAAAGGTGCCATCGCCCATCCCTTCTAAATAACTCAGGCTGTTGCTGGCGGAGTTAGCGACCAGGATATCGGCGTATCCGTCGTTGCTCATGTCACTCGCCACAACCATTGCCGGTTTTTTACCGACAGGATACGTGATAGGCACACTGAACAAATCGGGGGCCGGTTGGCTGGGACCACAACCCGTCATCCAGGCCAGAAGCAACATACCAATGCATGTTTGCCGTCGGGACAATATGCTATCCATAAGTGCCAAATGTTATTGTCGAGGGAGGTTGTTCAACTCTACCAATTTTATACATGATGGTTTCCACCAATGCAAAGGGAAACACTCTATGCGGTGCTTTGTCCACTTCAACTTGATGCTTGCGGGTTTACAATGTTAAAATTTTAAAGATATTGACAGCATGCCAGCCACCGCGAATGACCCATCGAAATCTCCTCACTAAAACAATCGTCTTCCTTTTTGTTTTCTTATTCCTGTTCGGATGCCAGGGGCTCAAAAACATCTTCATGGGGCCGGAAGGTGCGGGTGTGTACCATGAGGTGCAGAAAGGCCAGACCCTGTACCGCATCGCCCAGGTCTATGATATCGATATCGACCGCTTAAAACGCACCAACCGCATTCTGGACCCATCCAGACTGCGTGTCGGGACCCGATTATGGATTCCCGGTGCCCGAAAGGTGTTAACCGTCCCGTCCAGGGACCAACCCAAACAGGTCGCCAAAAAATCCGGCCAACGTCCTACCGTCCGCCCCAAAAAGGGTGTTCTGGTCTGGCCGGTGCAAGGACTGTTGACCTCCCGGTTCGGAAAGCGATGGGGAAACAACCATGATGGCATCGATATCGGAGCTCCCAAAGGAACACCTGTCGTGGCTGCGGCCGCAGGAAAAGTCGAGTTCAGCGGATGGGGACCGATAGGTTACGGGAAGATGGTCATCATTAAACACAAAAATCACCTGACCACTGTTTACGCCCACAATTCCAAGATCTGGGTCAAAAAAGGAAACAGAGTGAAACAAAACCAGCGCATCGCCGACGTGGGCAACACGGGAAGGTCGACCGGACCCCATCTCCATTTTGAAGTGCGGAACGATACCCATCCCCAGGACCCCCTAAAATACCTCCCACGAAAAAATTAAATGACAAAAAAACTCTTCTTAACGTTCAATAATTGCCGGAGCAGATGCAAAAATACCTCCCGCGATAAAATTATTTTTTTTAAATTTCAAGATTTTCTCGGGTAAACTCTGCAGGGCAATTAGAACCGTTCAACTTATAACTCTCTGGAAAGAAGAAAGGCCGTTTCATGGAATCCTTAAAAACGATTATCCGCGACATCCCCGACTTTCCCAAACCCGGCATCCTGTTCAAGGACATCACGCCTCTCCTTGCGGACTCGGCGTCGTTTAAAAGCGTGATTGACACTCTTAAAGAAAGATATGCCGATAAAAAAATCGATGCCGTGGCGGGGATCGAAGCGCGGGGTTTCGTTTTCGCCGCTGCTGTCGGTTATGCCCTCGGTGCCGGGGTCGTGATGATCCGCAAACCGGGCAAGCTCCCCTACAAGACCTTCAAACAGACCTACTCCCTGGAATACGGGGAGGATGCTATCGAAATTCACCAGGACGCGTTTCAGCCGGGACAGAATATCATTCTCATCGATGACGTTCTGGCCACTGGTGGAACCATGGCCGCCACCACCAGCCTGATACAAAACAATTTTAAGGTAAATCTCGTGGAAGTGGCCTTCATCCTCGAACTGGATTTCCTTAACGGACGAGAAAAATTGAAGGGTTTGCCCATCCATTCCATGCTTAATTTCTAACCACTCGGCGTGGGGCCAGATGGCTAATAGTTTTTTGGGCTTACGATGATCGTTAAGCGCAAGATAAAGTATTGCCTCATTCCCTCCCACGTGGTGGGCTCGGGGCGGGGCAAACGGGCTGAAACTTTGACTTGTGGTACTGAACTCATCGACCGCGAGACAAAGTTTAACCTATTGGGTCCAGCGTCACGCTGGTTTCCCCTTCTCCAACAACCGTAAAGGAATTTCGCGTGACAGGGCGTCTATGAGTTTGCGGGTGTCCTCCAGGAAATCGGGGGAGATCATCAGTTCGATCAGGCCGCGGGAAGGATCGATCGTTCTCACCACCGCGAGGTTTTCGTAACCCTCGAACACACTCACGATGTAGGCGATATCTTTTTTATCGACCTCGACCTGCCATTGAATGGAATCGCTGTGTATCATTTCTACTAGCAGCCGCTCGGCGCGGGGCCAAATGGCGAAGCCTTAATGAGGAATCGTTAACTCTCTGAGCGCAAAGCAAAGTATTAACCCATTTCTTCTGAGCGTTGCTCGGCCACTCGCCGTGGAGGAAACCCGCCACGTGGGTTAGGTATGTGGGTTTGATTTTTTATAAGGATTTAAAGGAATCACCCTCACCTAACCTCTCCCGTCAAGGGAAAGGGAGTTTTTGGATATCGGTGCCCATCTGTGGTTTCCCGTTCCATCCGGGCGTGGCCCGGCGATCATCAGCATCAGGATGGCGATGGCGGATGGGGTGATGCCGGGAATGCGCGAAGCCTGGCCCAGGGTCACCGGTCGAATCTCCTCCAGTCTCTGCTGCACCTCGCGGGAGAGACCGGGGACGCCTTCATATTCGAAGTGTTCCGGTATCACACAGTTCTCCTGGCGTTTCTGCTTTGCAACCATCTGGTTCTGGCGGGCGATGAACCCTTCGTACTTGACCTGGATTTCCACCTGCTCTCCCACCAGGCGCGGGACCGATGCGCCATTGAAGGCTTCGATCAGTTTGGCGTAATTCATTTCCGGCCTTCTCAACAATACGTTCAAGGTCGTGGGCGATTTCAATTCGCCGATGCCGATTTTCCCCAGCCGCTCTAAGGTTTCCGCGTTGGGCACAACTCGTGTGGCTGAAAGCCGGTCAATTTCCTTTTTCACCGCATCTCCTTTGTCCAGACAACGGTCATACAGTTCATGGGACACGAGCCCCAGTTGATGCCCGTACCCCATCAGCCGTTCGTCGGCGTTGTCCTGCCTCAGGATAAGCCGGTACTCGGCGCGGGAGGTGAACATCCGGTACGGCTCCTGCGTTCCCTTGGTCACCAGATCGTCGATCATGACGCCGATGTAACTTTCCGTGCGGTTCAGGATGACCGGCGGCTCCTCCTTGGCTCTCAACGCGGCATTTATCCCGGCGACCAGGCCCTGTCCCGCCGCCTCCTCATACCCCGATGTGCCGTTGATTTGCCCTGCGTGGTACAACCCCTTCACCTGCTTCGTTTCCAATGTGGGGAGTAGTTGTGTGGGCGGAACGAAATCGTATTCCACCGCGTACCCGGGCCGGATGATGTCCGCTTTCTCCAGTCCCGGGATCGTGCGCACCAGCTCCCACTGCACCTCTTCGTCCAGGCTGGTGGAGATGCCGTTGGGATAAATCCAATCCGTGTCCAACCCTTCCGGCTCGAGAAAAATATGGTGCGACTCCTTGTCGGGAAATTTTACAATTTTGTCTTCGATAGACGGGCAGTACCTGGGTCCCACACCTTCTATGACCCCACTGTACAGCGGCGACCTGTGTATGTTCCGGGTGATCACCTCGGCGGTCTTTTCGTTGGTGGCGGTCAGGTAGCAGGGGACCTGGTCCCGGTCGATGGATGGTGTGGAAAACGAAAACGGTTTGGGTTCCTTATCTCCCGGCTGAACCTGGCATCGACTGAAATCGATGGTGTCACTCAGAAGTCTCGGCGGTGTTCCTGTTTTTAACCTGCCTAGTTGGAATCCTGCCGAAAGAAAGGACTGCGACAGTTTGGTGGAGGGTTTTTCATCGGCGCGTCCCGCGGGAAAGTTTTTGAATCCGATGTGGACGAGCCCGTTTAAAAACGTCCCCGTGGTGATGACCACTGAACGGGCTTTGAACTCGGTTCCCTGTATAGTGCGCAGACCTGAGATTTCGTCGTTTTCAAAAATCAACTCTTCCGCTTCCTCGGTGAAAATATCTAGTCCGCTCTGGTTTTCCAGGACGCGGCGCATATCGTTTTTGTAGAGTTTTTTGTCGGCTTGTGCGCGGTAGCCCTGGACCGCAGGGCCCTTGGAAGCGTTCAGGACACGGAATTGGATTCCGGTGCGGTCGATGCATTTGGCCATCTCCCCGCCGAGTGCGTCGATTTCGCGCACGATATGCCCCTTGCCCACGCCGCCGATGGCCGGGTTGCAGGGCATAAGGGCAACCTTGTCGCGGTCCAAAGTAATGAGGCCCGTGGCGCACCCCATCCGGGCCGAAGCCAAGGCCGCCTCGCATCCCGCGTGCCCCCCGCCTATGACTATGACATCGTATCGTTTCATGAACCAATTCTATTCTATCGAGGTGTATATGAATTCCTAATATTACAACAAACCTCCGGTTGGAGGAAAAATCATTCCAATTTTTATTGCCTGTACGATAAAAATGTAAGATCTGACAGGATGGAAGAGAGGTTTCCCTGCCTGAGGTCAAATTTTACCGCCGGGCGTGGCCCGGACTTTTTTGTAAACTTCAATCGTTTTTTCTGCCGACTGGTCCCAAGAGAATTTCTGCCGGGCTGTCTCTTTTCCCTGCCTTGCAAGGATTTCATATTTCAAGGGATCTACGAAGCAATCGGTGATGGCCTTTGACAGGGCATCGACATCCCGGGCAGGAACCAGGGTTCCCGTGCGTCCGTCCTCGACGGTATCTGGAATCGCTCCGGCACGGCTGGCGATGACAGGGATCCCGGCCGCCAGGGCCTCTGCTACCGACAACCCGAAACTCTCGACCCGTGACGGAAATACCGCCGCCCCCGCCCCCTGCACCCGTTCTTGTATTTGCTCCGTATCCATCCAGCCGGGAAACGATACAAGGGATGATATTCCCAGTTCCTCCACTTGTTTCTTATACGGCTCCAGGCGGTTGCCTTCGCCGATGACGCTCAGCTTAAGGTCGGGAAACTTTCCTGAAACGGTTTTGACCGCCTGAAACAGTTCGGACAATCCTTTTTCCTCCTCGATGCGTCCCCAGAAAACCAGGTGTCTGTGGGAATCGGATTTTCTTTTCATATTGAACCAGGAGGCTTCTATCCCGGGCGGTATGACTTCCACCCTGCTCTCCCATTCCTGCCCCAGGCTGTCCACAACCAGGTTCTTCGAAAACCGGCTGAAGGTGATGATGCGCTTCGCCTCACCCGCCGTTTTACGAAGGAGATAGGTGTTGACGGTTTTGAGGAATTGGAGCGGATTCATCATCCCGCGGATCATCCCGGTATTGGGGATGCTAGGCGCATGCGAGGTGAATACGAAGGCCGCGCCATTTCGCCGGCAGATGTCTCCGCCATAGCAGGCTTCTTCTGCGTTCCCGTGGATGACATCGAATTTTTCCTTCGCCGCCAGGGGACTCAGCACGCGGGCGAATGAAAAAAAGTTCAGATTGACGGTGGCGAAATCGTGATGACGTGCCCAATGGATTTTATAAGACACCTGTGGGGAGAGCGATTCGTTTGGGGATTTGGAATAGACCGCGTGGACTTCGTGGCCCTTTCTGCTGAGGGCGCAGGCCAGGTGATGTACGGCGATCTGGCCCCCGCCTTTGAACCGGGACCAGGGAGAAGAATTGGCTGTCAGGCAGATTTTCATCAGCCCACTACGTGGGAGGAAAATGGATCAACTTCATTTTGTGCCCAACGATCATCGTATACTCCGAGTATATTAGGCATTTGGCCCCGCGCCCAGGGGCCCGCCACGCGCGCAGGGAACACGTTAATACTTTATCTCGCGGTCGATGAGTTCAAAAGCACAAATCAGAGTTTCAGCCCACTGCCTCCAAGGCAGGTGGGCGCCACGCTGGCTGCTCGGCGCAGGGCCAAAATGCTAATACCATGGAGCTTAAGATGATTTTTGAGCGCAAGCGAAAGTTAATTCTTCTTCCTTCGGGCCCTGCCCGGCCAGCGTTGCGGAATGCCGAAGAGAGGACTCGAACCTCCACATCCTTTCGGACACATGAACCTGAATCATGCGCGTCTACCAATTCCGCCACTTCGGCACTTTCAATAGCCGGAATCCGATGTATTATGTCCATTCTCATCTGATTTTTCAAGCCGATTAAAATCCGTTTAAGAAGGGATGTCTTCTGCCTGTTCTTCGACTTCCACCAGTTGCCGGACCGAAAGGTGGTCGTGCAGGATGAAATAAAAACCGGCCACGAAAACCACCATGAAATTCATCGTCCAGACCACCATGCTAAAACTGACGGCAGTCAACTCGGTTTCCCCCATAATATTGTGCCGGGCTATCAGAACACCGGATTTTAACGACCCTAAAAACGCCGGGGTAGGCAATACGGTGATCAGGATACAGACCATAACGGTAAGGATTAATAATGATTGAAGCGATTTATCCTGGAGGTCGTAGGCAAAGTAAAGCGGGTAGTAACTCAACACGATGGCCCCCCAGACCAAGGTCGAGTAAAACGTGACTTTGGCAAGGGAGGGAACGTCCTTGACCACCTGCAAACCCAAATCGAACTCTTCAAGCAGATACTCTATTTTCTCGCGCCATTTTTCCGGAAGGGGTCTGGTAATCCAACGGGCCCAGCCCAGCATACGTTCTTTGTGATACACAAGGAAATAAATAAAAACCATGATCGTGGCGACCATGATCGTGCTGAACTGGCCGAATTTCATCGCCAGTGCCTGCACCGATATACCCGAGAACCTTAACTCAGCGGGGAATACATCCTTATGAAAAACAAATACCCAGGCAAAAATCAGGAGAAGCATGATCAAATCGAAAAGACGCTCTACAACGATGGAGGCGAACGCCCCGGCAAACGAGAGATCGATTTTTTTTCCCAGGAGATAGGCGCGGACAAATTCTCCCGCCCGGGCGGGAAGGATGTTTGCCAGAAACCCCACCATCATGGGAGAATACAAAACCGAGCGGTCGACGGTTTTCATGGGGGAGATCAATACCTGCCAGCGGAAAATCCGCATCACATAACTCATGATCATGATCAGAACGGAGGGGATGAGATATATATAATCCACGGTTTTGAAGGAAGCGGCCAATTCATCCATCGACACATTGTGTAGGGTGTAATACAGTGCGGCAAACGCGATGCCGAATCCGATTACAAACGGTTTCCAGTTTTTCACAGTGATTCCTTCAAAACGTTTTTCGCGGCTTGAATATCTTTTTCGATCTGCTTCACCAGTTCCTCTGCGGATTTAAATTCCTTTTCGCTTCTTATACGCCGGATAAATTCCACTTCGATCTCTTCCCCGTAAATTTTTTCGTAGAAATCAAAAATATGAACTTCAACACTCAAACTGTCACGATGGAAGGTGGGATTGAATCCTACGTTCACCACGCCGGGAAAACTGTTATCCTGGCAGTGGACATATACCGCATAGACCCCGGTTCCAGGAATTTGCACTTTGCTGGTATCTATATTGGCGGTGGGAAAGCCGATCGCCTGCCCGGTCTTATAACCGTGCACGACGGGTCCGCGGATCGAATAGGGCCGGCCCAGAAACTCCACAGCGGTCTCAACATTTCCTTCTTCGATCAGTTCCCGAACGTAAGAACTCCCTACCAGGTGACCGTTGAGTTTTATGGGCTCTATAACATGAACGGTGAAACCGAACTCTTCCCCCATTTTCTTAAGATAGGGAACCGTTCCCTCCCGGCCCTTTCCGAAGGCATAGTCGAACCCGACGACGACTTCCTTGACGCCAAGTTTGTCCCCCAGGATGTCTTTCGCGAAATCCCTCGGGTGCTGGTCGGCAAACTGCCTGGTGAAATCGGCACAGATGACCTGGTCGATTCCGCATTCCTCGATGTATTCCATTTTCTGGCGGAACGTGGTCAAAAGAGGGGGGACTCTTTCCGGGGCGATGATTTTTAAGGGATGCGGTTCAAACGTAAACGCCAGGGAGGTTCCGTTATTCTGC
>JAYZAN010000011.1:0-3747 GCA_036339675.1 Nitrospinota bacterium | reverse complement strand
ACGTTTATTGAATAGATTGAGGGTCCGGTGGAATTTGAGTTTCTGCGAACGCTGAGGATTATCCGCAGCAGGGGTCGGATTCCGATTCTGCAGGCGCTTCGGTTTCCGGGTCGGTGATGGATAAAAGATCGGCGTAGGGATGGGATTGTAACAGGACGGCCATTTCTTCATCGATTTCCACCGGAACGCCCACAGGAAACTGGGTGTTCTGGCAGGTCACCGAATTGAAGGGTCCGGCGTAGATCGCCGTGAAGGTTTTACCGAAGGAAGTGTTTTCGGGCTTGAGATATTTATAGCCCTCGATGGTGAATGAATAGAATTTAATGCCATTGACCTCTTTCCAGAGATAATCTTTCCGCACTGAAAGCCCATGAAACCCTGACAGGCTGGCGGCATCGAGAAACTCCTTCAAGGTGAGCGCCCCAGAAATGCACTCCCCCCAAAGTTCCTTATTGCTTTTCATATCCGCGGGGACGGCCTTTTCGGAAATGATGTCGGCGATGACGAAACGCCCCTCGGGTTTTAGGATACGGTGGATTTCCTTGAACACTTCTTTTTTGTCTGTGGACAGGTTGACCACGCAATTGGAAGTGACGAGATGAACGGACCCGTCTTCCATAGGAATATTCTCAAGGAAACCGTGTTTGAATTCAACATTGCTGTAGCTGAGGTTTTCAGCGACCTTTTTGCCGTTGGTACGGGCTACGTTCAGCATTTCCTCGGTCATGTCGATCCCGTAAACCCGTCCGGTCTCACCGACCAGTTTGGCGGCGATGAAACAATCGATACCTCCTCCTGAACCCAGGTCCACGACCGACTCGCCGCGGAGGATGTTGGCCCGGTTCACCGGACTCCCGCAACCATAGGAGATTTCCAGAACTTCCTCGGGGATGTGCGACAGGTCGCCGGAATTGTATTCGGTTGGACAGCACAGTCTCTCCTGGCTGGTGACCGCCGCCTTGGAGTAAAATTGACGTACAGCGTCCCGGAAAATATCCGGACCATCTTCCGCATCGCAACAGGATCGTTTTTCGTTCATTAAGAAAACCTTTCTGACAGGGTTATTTTGTGGTCAAACGCCTCAATATCTTCCAGGCTATGCCGGCCGATTTTACTTAGTAAAATTTTAGTTTTCATAAATCCTGCTTACCGAGGTGAGCCATTATAACTTTTCATGGGCAGGAAGTTAAAGGTAAACTTTCGCAACACTCATTGATCGTACAAAGCTTTATAAATGCCGTAATTCCTCATGACATGCTTCACGTATCTCCGGGTTTCGGGATAGGGGATGGACTCGATAAACACGTCCGGGTCGTTCATATCCTGAAACCGTTTGAGCCATTTTTTGAGGATGTGGGGTCCGGCATTGTATGAAATCAGGATATGGGTTCCGTTTTTCCCGAATCGTTTGTTCAGCTGGCTCAGGTACTTGATTCCCAGACGGATGTTTAAATCGGGATCAAACAGGGAATCGGTTTCGAACGGTTTGCCGTTATTCTCGTGGCGGTAAAGCTGTTTTCCGGTGTTTGGCATGATCTGCATCAACCCCCTCGCTCCCGCCCTGGACAGGGCTTGACTGTCGAACAGGCTCTCCTGCCGGATGAGACTCTTGACAAAAAAAGGATCCACATTATAGGTCTTGGCGAATTCCCTGATCGTTTCCGCGTAGGCCATGGGAAAAAAGTTCTTCCAGAACCTCTCCGATAATTTGCGTTCTCCTTCTTTGGTTTTGAAATCTTTGTAAAGGTGAAGAATTCTCAGGGTATCGGCATAACCCCGGGCCTGGTTATACAATTCCGACAGCCAGAGAACCCCTGTCAGGTTTTTCTGGATCGTCTCCCCAAGGCGGCTGGTTTGCAGCCTGGCATTTTCATAGAAGCCCATTTTCGACAATTCGACCGCCCGTGTGTGGAAGAACTTTTCTCTGGGAGTGAGTTCCCGGTTGAGCGACGGTGATGCGTTGGTCCGGGTTTCCATTTTTTCTTTTGCGGCTCTGTTCCCCTTAATGGGTTCGGTTTTCAGTACATTCATGGATTCCAGTTTCTGTCGTGCGCGAATTCCGTAATAGGTGTATGGATATTTTTCATAAACGTTGGCAAAAATATCTTTCGGTAGGACTTCGATATCGGCTTTTTCCGTGGCCCGTCCCCCCCAGTAAAGGTTGCTTTCTATGAAAAACCCGGTTGGGAACCTCCTGGCGGCGTCCTGAAATTTTTCAAAGGAAGTTTTGTATTTTCCCAGGAGATAATAGACCCATCCGATCCTCCAGGCGGCCCACTGGGCATGTTCGTCATCCCCGTAACGATCTCTCACCGCCATGTAAGTTTCCACGGCAAGGTTGTAGTCCTTGCGCTCCTCGTGAATTTTTCCGCTGAAAAAAAGCGCTTTGATAGCCCATTCGGAAGACGGGTTTATCGCCAGGACCTTGCTGAAATATTCCAGTGCCTTTTTTCTTTGTCCCAGGTTCCAGTAATTTCTGCCGATTTTAAATTTTGCCTCCTGAACTCTTGCGTGTTCGGGGTAAATTTTCAGGAAAGATTGAAGTGATTTAATGGCACGATCCCTCTGGCGAAGTCCTTTCCGGGCCGAGGCTAGATAAAAGTAAAACCGGCCGGGCAGAAACGCATACTTGTTGCTGAGAGTTTCGATTTCATCCGCGACCTGTTGAAGGCGAACATTCTTCAATAGAGCGGAGATTCTGTCGCCATGCTCGTCCAGGGTGAGGGCTTTTTTGGTCAACTCGCTTCGCAAACGGTCCAACTCGGACAGTGCCAGAACCATGATCTGGTGTGCGGGAAAGCGGATGTAGAGCTCCCGGTACCGTTCATAGGCTTTAGCAGGCCGGCCGGTTGCCGAAAAAAGCCGGGCCTGTTCGTAAATCATTTTCGGGAGGTATTTTCTGAATGGATGAGAAGGCGAATAGTTCGATATTTTGTCCGATTCCAGTTCAAGGTTTATGATGGCTTGTTCGGCTTGGTTTTCCTTTTCCAGAATTTCCGCCCGGAAAAGGATCGCCTGGGGTTCCAACAGGGTTTGAGGAAATTTTTCCAAGAGTATTTTTATCTTCTCCAGCGCCGGAAGGCTTTGTCCCGAGTTGAAATAAGCCCGTGCCAGGTCCAAAAGGATATAATCCTCGATTTCGGGGTAGCGGGTCAGGGCGTTGTTAAGCGTTTCGATGGCCTCGGGATATTTTTTCAGCCCGAACAGGGATTTCCCAAGCAGATAAAGGGAACGTTTGCCGGTTGATGAATCCGGAGTAGAATCAAGGAGTGACTGAAAAAAATCCGCCGAATTTTTGTAATCGGATTGGTGAAACCATTTCAACCCCTTCTCCATGGATGAATCGGGGCTCGAGAAACTTTTCAGGGGAACAGCCAGTGAAAAAATCAGGGCGATCACCATGGATACGGCCTGCGGCATGCAGGCAAGTATTTTATCCCTCAATGACTCCCCCGAGTCCTCGTTTCCAGCAGGGATTGTTATGGTCTCCGGAACTTTTTTAAACCAGGTGATCTGTCTTTTTGCGTAGTGTCGGGTTTCGCGTTTAATTTCATGAACGGTTTGATCCAGGGAAATTTCCCCGTTCAGGTGACGGACCATTTGGGCGTATCCGATGCTTTGCATGGGCTTCAGATTCTTGGAATATCCCCGGTCCAGAAGATCCCGGACTTCTTTTTTTAGCCCTTTTTCGATCATGCGGTCAATGCGCCTGCCGATATTTTTGTAAAGCTGTTTGCGGTCCCACTC
>JAYZAN010000010.1:0-7496 GCA_036339675.1 Nitrospinota bacterium | reverse complement strand
TTGTGAACCAGGTCATCCTGTTCCGGGGTCATCCCCTGTATTATGCACTTACAGCTATCCTTGTCGTCGATCTTTACAATTTTCAGTTTGCCTATGAGAGGTTTGGTTAATTGAGGAATACTCATCTCCACGCTTAAGGTGCTGTTTAATTTATACCCCTTGTTGTCAAAGGAGATTCCTCCAGAACTGATGTCGGTCGCATGGACGGTATTTTTCCCCCCCTCCCGTTTCAGGATGACAGGCTCTTCCTTGGAAGGGTAAACCCGGAAGGCCCCCCGTGTTTCGGTTGGCATTTCGAACAGTTTCTTATCATCACCAGAGTCACCTTTCTTTTTCCAGAACAAATTCAACCCTCCTATTTGATGATCTGCCTATTTCGCTATCATTACTGGCCAGGGGGAAGGTATCAGCATATCCCGTGGCGGTTAATTTTTCCGGTTCAATGCCTTTGTCGATGAAATAGCGAAGAACCGCGGTAGCACGTGCCGCAGAGAGTTCCCAGTTCGTCGGGAACCGGTCTGTAAATATAGGGACATCGTCCGTGTGCCCCTGAATATGAGTTTTAAAACCCTTTTGTTTCTTGACCGTCTCGATCACCCTGTCCAGAGCCGGCCTGCCTTCCTGTTGCAGATCGGCCCGTCCGGGTTTGAAAAGCGAAACCGACGGCACCGAGAGGACTACTTTTTCCTCCTCATTTATGGGTACTATATCGGTTTCGCCCATTCCTGTCAATTCCTGAATGCTCTTCGTGATTTCAATTTCATCCACTAAATCCCTGATGTTCTGAGTGGTCACTTCTTCGCCCAAAATGGCTGTTTTAAACTTCGACACATTCATGGCAGCTATGGAGTATAACAGTATAAAAAAGACCATTAGAAGGGACATCATGTCCGCGAAGGTCATGATCCAATCGTCCCCACCGCCTTCTGCCGCAATCGCCTCTTTAAGTTTTACCTTGGCTCCTTTTATCTTTTTTAATTTTTCTTCCCATTCGGCATCTATTTTGGCCTTTGCCTTCTTTAACTGGGCGGCAAGATTTGTGCTTCGTCCACCTTTTGGAATTTCGGCTTCTAATTTGGCCTTTTCCTCCTTCAACTTGGAGTCAAACTCGGTTTCGAGCCTCTCTTTTTCCTGTTCCAGTACTTCAATTTCGTCCTTGAGTTTTTCGGTTGATTCCTCACCGGAGGACGCTTGTAGGGATTGAATTTGTTCGTTTTTTTCTCTCAGGAGATCTTCATACTTTTCCTTGGTCTCTTTGGACCGCTCATCCATCTTCATTACTTTCTCTTTGATGGATTTCATTATCCCCTTGTCGGGTTGCTTATTCAGCCGTTTTACTTCTTTGGTCAGCAACTTTCTATCCATGGCGAGTTGCTTTTTTTCATTCTGTTCGGATTCTAAGTTTTTTCCCAGCGCTTCATTTTTTTCCTGGAGCTTTTTGAGGGCCTTGACCAGTTTGGGGTCTTTGACGGCCACCTCCTTGGTGGGTCCATCGGATTCGTTCTGGAAACCCCTGGCAGGTATCTGCGACTCAGCCCGCTGGAGCGCGTCATCTTTTTCTGTGACGGTTATCTTAAGGTCTTCAATTTTTTTCTGGCTTATCCCGAGAATATGCTTGATCTTGGCTTCATGTTTCTGCTTCTCATTCTCGCGTTTTTTCAACTCCATTTTCTGTGACCGGAGTTGTTCCTTGATAAGCTCTACGTTTTCTCGGACCATGAGTTCTGACCTGATAATTATGGCTAGATTTTAAGGGATTATAACCCTTCCCCTTGAAATTGGTTCAAATCAATAACTATTTTTTCATCATTTTTTTTGGGGTTTTCGTAATTTTGCGGGGATATAGGAGGAAAGTTTTTCGTATACCATCATGGGATTGTTGTCCGACAATATGGAGATCGCCCCTTCGAACATGATTTCCAGGTTGATCACCTCCACTAATGTTCTGGCCTTCAATTTCCCTGCCATCGGATTGAAAAACATGGTGGCAAAAAAACTTCCATAGAAGGTGGTCAAAAGCGCGACCGACATGGCCGGGCCCACGGTTTCTGGATTGGAAACTGACTGCAACATCTGGATCAGTCCGATCAGGGTCCCGATCATCCCGAAAGCGGGTGAGTAGGCCGCCATTTTGGAAAATACGTCCTGGATGATGCCATGTCTTTGCTTCTTAGCATCTATCTCAATGTTCAATGTATCGCGCATCATATCTTCCTTGGTTCCGTCGGCGATGAGGTTGCAGGCTTTCTTCAGGAATTCATCATGAATCTCCAGTTTGCTCAATGCGACGAGACCCTGTCTGCGGCTGACGTTACATATATCCAACATGGTCGTCACCATTTTGTTGGGGTCCTGTTTTTTTTCCTTGAACGCGAAGGCCGCAGCACCGAAGGCGGCTTTTACGTCTTTGAACGGAAAGGTCATCAGGGTGGCTGAGATGGTCCCCCCAAAAACGATCATGAGTCCTGGAACGTTAACAAAGTTGCTAAAATCCCCACCCATTAAAATGGCGGATAGGATCAGGGCTATCCCTGAAAGAATTCCTACTAGTGTCCCAATATCCACAGACTAGACCCCCTATGGTTTATTTGATGATATTTGGCCTGGAACGAGCGTACTTGAATTTATCATGTTGTTAATTTTTCCGCAATTTTTCGGTTAGTTAGAACGATTCAGGATTCATCGGATATATCTTTGCCCATGGTTTTTACGGAGTTTTGTTGTATTTTGTTTTCTAACGTAACGGTTTTGGGAAGGCCTTTAATTAGTTTAAAATCAAAAGATTATAGAAAAAATGCGTGTTTTTGACTGACTCGGCCAATGTATAACGGGGTTTTTCAAGGTTTTTTCATTTTTCATCCTCTCCCTTCCGTAAGGAAATAGATTAACTTATTGAAAAATAATTGGTTATTTGAATTATTATAGGGAATGGATTTAAGCCCAATGGGGATATGGGTAGTCCCTTTCAGTCCAGGTACAAAAGGATCAAAGGGATGAGAAGGATCGACAGGAGGGTTGAAATGAGGATCATGGAGGCCACCCGGTCGCTGTCGGTATTGAACCTTTGGGCGACCATGTAGGTGAGGACGGCCCCCGGCATGATGGAATTGAATAGAACCACCTTTCGGGCCAAACCCTCCAGGTGAAAAGCCCAGACGCAAAGATTTCCGATCAGGAAACCTCCCACCATTCTGCAGGCCGCGGCGATCAGGCTTTCTTTTATTTGGGTTAGCCTGGTTTGTGTCAACTGCATCCCTAGTGCCAGGAGAATGATTGGAATTGTCGCTCCCTGTAAAATATCCAGGGTATGGGTTAAGACTGAGGGAACGTGGGTATTACTGTATTTCAGGTAAAAGGCGGCGCCGATCACGTATATCACCGGTTCTTTAAAAACAGGGTGAGAACCGTTCTCACTGGAAACGATCAGGACCCCTATGGTGAATACCCCAAGAATGCTTGCTAGGTAAAAAGAAAGCGCGAAGAAAATCGCTTTTTCTCCATACGCTGATAGCAAAATAGGGAAAGGAAGGTTTACCGTGTTCATGAACATGATTGGAAGATATAAACCTTTGATGGGGAGGGAGAGTCCCCGGAAAATCACGAATGCAAGAAGTCCGCATCCCAGCATAATGCACCAGGCGCAAAGAAATACCGTGCTGAGAACATCTATCTGAATTTGCATTTGTAAGATTTGATGAAATGCGAATGCGGGTACCAGCGCCTTCATGGTCACCTGGATCAGGTAATCCGGGTCCGATTTACTGACGATGCTGTAAAAAGAACCTGCGGCGATGATCAGAAATGAGGGAGCGACCAGGGTCAGAACATGAATTAGGTTTTCAGTCATAAAGATGGCAGTGAACGATATGGTTGTCTCCAAGTTTGGTAGCTTTGGGTTCCCGGGTCCGGCAATGGTCCATAACCTGCGGACACCGTGGGTGAAAACTGCAGCCCGCGGGTGGATTGAGGGGAGAGGGGACATCCCCGGTCAGCGCCACCGGTTTACTGCGTATCCTGGGGTTCAAGGAGGGTTTGGAGGCCAGCAGGGCCTGGGTATATGGGTGGGCGGCTTCCTGGTTCAAAATTTTTGTGGGTGCGACTTCAACCACTTTCCCCAGATACATGACTGCTGTGCGGTGCGAAAGATGTTTGACCACATTCAGGTCATGGGAAATGAATAGCATGGAAATATTATTCTCCTCCTGCAGGTGTTGCAGAAGGTTGATGATCTGTGCCTGGATGGAGACATCGAGGGCTGAAATCGGTTCGTCGCACACGACGTAACTTGGCTTGAGCGCCAGTGCACGGGCGATACCGATGCGCTGTCTTTGTCCACCGGAAAATTCGTGCGGATACCGGGTCATATATTTCTGGGAGAGTCCGACCTTTTCCATGATCTGGCCTATTTTTTCTTTCAGGTTTGTCCGGTCGGCGAACCCGTGGATCAGCATGGCTTCTCCTATTATTCGTTCGACGGTAAACCTTGGATTGAGAGAGCTGTAAGGGTCCTGAAAGATGATCTGCATTCTGGGCCTGAGTTCGTTGAGTTCGGGTTTGGAAAGCTGGAGAATATTGGTCCCGTTAAAATGTACCTCGCCCTCAGTGGGTTCAATGAGCCGAAGGGTCATTCTCCCGACGGTTGTTTTTCCACACCCGGATTCGCCCACAAGCCCAAGTGTTTTCCCTTCAAGGATATCCAGGGATATGTTGTCCACGGCTTTAACCTGCCCGATCACGTGCGACAGGAACCCCCCGAATACGGGAAAATATTTTTTCAGCGAGCGGATCTGAATAAGAGGTTTCATGATTCGGCGGAGGGGTCGTCGAATAACCAGCAGGCTATTTTATGGTCTTTCTTGTTTTCAAGGTTTATCGTAGGAGGTATTTTTTCCTGGCAGTGAGGCATAGCCTCCGGACAGCGGGGATGAAAGGCGCATCCGCCTGGGAGATAGGCGGGGTGCGGAACGGTTCCGGGAATGGGTTCCAGTTTCTCTCCCGGTTCTCCCTGGGGCAGCGAATTCAACAATCCCTGGGTATAGGGATGGGAAGGGGACTCGAACAGGGATATGACAGGGGCTTCTTCTACGATCTTACCGGAATACATGACAGCAACACGATCGGCAAACTGGGCTATAATTCCCAGGTTATGCGTGATAAGAAGGATGGCCATACGAGTCTGCTCCCTCAACGCGACCAGAAGTTCCAGGATTTGCGCTTGGATGGTGGCGTCCAGGGCGGTGGTGGGTTCATCGGCGATCAGGAGCATCGGTTTGCAGACGATAGCCATAGTGATCATCACACGTTGTTTCATACCGCCGGATAGTTCGTGCGGGTATTGATCAATTCGCTTTTCAGGAGAGGGGATGGCCACCTGGCGAAGCGCTTCCAAGGTTATCTCTCTGGCTTCGACGGGGGTTTTGCCTTGGTGCAGAATGATGGCTTCCGAAACCTGATCGCCTATGGTGAATAGAGGGTTCAGGGAAGTCATTGGCTCCTGAAAGATCATGCTGATGTCGTTTCCGCGGATCTTTTCCATCTCCGATTCTGAAAGAGAGAGAAGATCCTGACCCTTAAAGAGAATTCGTCCCGATTCGAAACGCCCTGGCGGTTGGGGGATCAATCGCATTGCGCTTAAGGCCGTGACGGATTTTCCACAGCCGGATTCTCCCACCAGACCCAGTGTTTCCCCCCTGTGGATATTGAGATCGACATTGCGGACCGACTTCACCACACCGTCGTCGGTATGAAAAAAGGTGCTTAAATTTTCGATTCCCAAAAGGGAATCCATAATTCAAGGGGCCGCAGAAAAAGGACCGGGCTTTTTGGGTTTGTCAGAGGAATGAATCTTAAGGACGGTTCCCGGCAAAGGTTCTAAGATGGGTTGTTCTCCTGAAGAATGTCTTCATAGCGGTACCCGTCGTCTTCGTCAATATCATATCTTGGAATGGGTGGATAGACTCTTAATGCCCAGAGGTCGATCCCGCCTTCAAGGCATTTCACATTCTGGAACCCTTTATGTGAAAGCCATTTTTGAAAGCTCGGACTCCTGTCCTGCCTCCAGTCGATCAGCACGATTTCCTTTTCTTTATCCAGGGAGTTCAGGGTGGATTCGCTGTTTTCCCGGGTGATGAAAATAGCCCCTTCAATTTTGGAGATGTCCCGTTCCCAGCTTTCGCGGATATCCACCAGAACCAGGTTGGGATCGCCCGCTCGCATTTTTTGATCCACTTCCTCAGGGGAAAGAACGGGAATGTGCTTGGTGGAATATTCGGCATTGAGGAAATTCAAAATTTCCATTTCCGGTTTGTTCTGGTCCGCAGAAATGGACCCGACCGTATCCTCGGGCTTGTATCCGGAAACTGGGAAACCTAGATGAAACTTCTTGAACAACAGTGAATGCACCTCCGGGAATTTCTGGCTGACTTCGATCATGGGGGTGGCGGTGGTGAAAGGACCTTGTGTGCGCTCGACCTCAATATCTAAAATCATAAGAATATGGTACCCGTACTGGGAGTGAACGGGGCCAATTATCTTTCCTTTATCATTTTCCGATACGGTGCTTCCCATAATGGATTGAAGGGACCCTTCCGGCATCCATCCCAGGTCGCCCCCGTTTTGCTTGGATGGGCAGGTACTATATTTTTCAACCACTTCAAGGAAAGATGTTCCGCTATCCAAAAGTTTCTTGGCAGCGACGCAATCTTCCATGGAATGGGTAAAAATTTGACTCGCTCGAACTTTGATCATTCTCGGGAATCTCTAGTTTCGATTTGGGCTGTACCTGAATATGATAATATTCCAACTTCTGCAAGTCAAAGGGGTAGACCATTATTTTCGGAAATATTTAGCTGGCTGTATAGAAAACAGGAAAAGGGTTTTAACTATTTTGGCAGGAGGGGCCGCAGTATGCGGCCCCCGAAGAGTGCCAGACTATGCTTCAAGGTTCCCTGACCGAAGGGAATGGCAACACTATTTATTGTTTTTGTCTTCTGAATTATTTTCCGGCGAAATCCCGTAAAATTTCGCCATAAGCTCTTTCAAGGATTTTTACGGACTTTTCTTGTTTTTGACCAGATCGGCTTTGGTATTGGTCAGGTCAAAAATTTCTTCATTGGTGCCTTGTCCGTTATATGGCATATGGATTATTATTTTCTTTCAACCAGCAACCCCTTATCGAACATTTCAACTAGTATTTCTCTCAAATGTTCAAGGTAAAGCTTGGTCAGATGTTTGTGGGGTAGATTCCTGGCCGAGTTGCCGGAAACCGTCATGGTTTCATTGTTTTGTTGGGTCATTGTGTCCATGCTTTCTTCCGTAAAAGCGTTTGTCTGTCATCTACAAACCCTTATCGGCATTGGACTTCCGGTTCTTGATGAAAATTTTTAACCTGTTGAATGTTTGTGATTTAGAGGGCATTATAAGTGATCCTTTATTGATAACCTGGTAGGGAGGTGGAACCCGATGGCGTATATGGTAATTTCTTCCAGTCTCAATCC
>JAYZAN010000009.1:0-16939 GCA_036339675.1 Nitrospinota bacterium | reverse complement strand
AGTCCAGAAAGATTTCGGTGGATACCATCGCCAAGCTTCCTTGGTACTCCCGGATTTTCAGCACCTTGGTCGGGGTTGCCGCCCCCTCAGACAGGCATGGCGAGGACAGCTTCAACGGCGTGAAGATGGAAGACTTGATCCCCAACTACAGTTTTACCAGGACGGCTTTTCTTGCGTTGTTGGGCCGGGAGCCTTCCCAGAACGAACTGTACGAGTTTCAGGTTTTGCTGGGATTGATCATCACCAACGGTCCCGGAACGATTTCCGCCCAGGGCTCCAAGGGAGCCGTGAGTGCTGACGGACCAGAACAGCCCGACCGCATTCAGGTCAACAAAGCCTTCCTCGGGTTTTTGACCCATACCGGTTTCGCCCACGGCGGCAACGGGTATGAAGCAGCGGCATTTTTGATTGAGCAGTTCAAGGATTCCGGATTGAAAAGCGCCTCCGACAAGAATCACGGTCTGGACCTTGAAAAAATGGCGATGGACAAAGCCACTTCCTACAAACAGTATAAAGATAAGCAGAAAACCATCGGCAATCTGGACTATGCGAAGATTCCTTGTGTGAACCATCCGGTATTCAAGGGCAAGGATATCAATATGGATCCCAGAGAGGAGTTCGTCAGCGGCCTGTTCAAGGAAAAGGGACTGGACAACGTGTTCCTTGATTTTTATCACTGCCTTGTTCAGGCACTCTTCAAAGCCAAGGTCAGTAAGAACGTTTATTGCGTAAACATCGACGCGGTGATCGCGGTAATCCTTTTAAAGATGATTTGGGCAGACTACAAGGCCGGCAAGATGAAGGAGGAGGATATCGAGTCAGCGAGTTTCGCCACCTTCCTGTTCGGAAGGATGATAGGCTGCGCCGCTGAGATCGTCGATCACACCAGCCGGGGCAAAAACATGGATACGCGTACCCCAGCCAGCAAGTGCGTTTTTGTTGGATGAACGAACGCTTTGGATTTCTCGTCCCTGCAGCGCAGGGAGGAGATTTTTTTCGCAAGGGAAAATGTGATGTTAGAATTTATAAACGGGACGAAAATTTTTCTTAAAGGGAATGGTCTTGGTGGATAAAACGAAACCCAAATTCCAGATTGGGCAGTTGGTGCATCATAAACTGTTCGACTATCACGGGATCGTCTTGGGCGTGGATGCTGTATTCAACAGCACCGACGAATGGTATGAGATGATGGCCAAGAGCCGCGCTCCCAAGGACAAGCCCTGGTACCATGTGCAGAGGAGCGACGGAAACCGCACCTACGTCGCCGAGCGCAACCTCGAACCCGACCCCACCAATCTGAATTGAACCTATGTAAACCGTTCCACCTCGAAGCGGTACATTTCGTATAGTTCGCCTTTTTTGATTCCTCCCTTTTTCAGGCAGGTTTCAATCTGTTCCCGGATGGTTTCTATGTTGTCCAGGTTGGGAAGAAGGACTCCCTGCTTGTCGCCGTGCTTGAGGATCAAACCGAATTTTTTGCAGTCCAGCTCCGAAGAATCGCTGATTTTTTCCGGGGGTGACAGCACGTCGATGGTAAGGGTCAACTGATCCAACTCATCCGGATCGATCGGATCGAACCTGGGGTCCTTGGTGGCGGCGCTGATGGCGTTGTGAATGATCTCCAGGGCGAGGTTTTCCCGGTTGGGAGTCAGGGTACCGATACAGCCCCTTAATTTCCCTACTTTTTTTATGGAGACGAATACGCCGGATGTTAATTTCATGTCATCGGTCAGCTTATCCGGGCAGGGCAGAGGAGTTCCTTCAGCAAGGTAATGACGTACCGATTGCATGGCAAGGGTAATGTATGGATGGTAAGCGGGTCCCATATTGGCCTCTCCACGAAAGAAACGATCTCCCGATACGATAGAATGTAGGCTGGAGCCCTTGAGCGCGCAAGTTCCCTTTAAAAGAATTTAATGCTAGGGTTGGTTTATAAAAAATGGTGCTAGATTTTAGCGGCGGTGTAGCGCTCGATTACATGATCGGCGACGGTGTTCAACGCTTCCCGGTATTCGGGCGCTGGGAAGCCCACGGTTTTTAATGAGGCTTTTGCTTTTTCGATATGATCCCGTGCGAGGTCGAGACAATATTCGAGGGATTTCGTTTCGCGCATCCGGTCGATCACGTATTCCAGTTCCTTGCCGGTGAGGTTTTCGTTCTGAACGAATCCTTCGATATTTTTCTGCAACTGGGGAGATCCATTCTGATAGAGATGAAGAAGCGGCAGGGTGACATGGCCTTCCTTCAAATCGGTTCCTGGAGGTTTGCCCAGGACTTCCTCGTCGCCATCATAATCCATGACGTCATCAACCAGCTGGAAAGCCATTCCCAGGTTGTCGCCGTATGCGGTCAACGCCTCTTCGGCTTCGGGATCGGATTCGGCCAGGATGGCGCCGATCCGGCAGCAGACGGATATCAGGGATGCGGTTTTCCGCCGAATGACGTCCAGGCAATGGTGTTCGGTAACTTCCAGTTTACGCGCATGGGTGTATTCCAGGATGCCGCCTTCCACCAGGGTTTTTGCCGATTCGGAGATGGCCTTCATCACCCTGGAATCGGAGTTCAAGGTCACTAGCAAGATGGCGCGTGACAGCAGGAAGTCCCCGACAAGGATGCTGGCGTCGTTGCCCCACTTGGAGTTGACGGTCTCCCTGCCTCGTCTCAGGGTGGTTTCGTCAACCACGTCGTCGTGCAGGAGGGTAGCGGCATGGACGTATTCCACCACGCACCCGTGGCGGATTATTTTCTCGTCCGCCGTGGAGCCGCACAGCCGGCCCGATATCAGAAGGAGAAGAGGACGAAACCGCTTGCCGCCACCTTTCATCAGGTAACCGCTGATACCGGGGATCAGGGGAACGTCGGATTTGTAGTTCTCCTGGATCGATTCTTCGACCTTTGAAAGATCTTCTTTAAAAAGCTGCCTAACGTCGATAAAATCCATGTGATGTTCCAGGGTAATCTGGCTCTGTTCCTTAAAAAAATAGGATGGGAATACCGTTAAAGCACCCATTAATGATTGTTTTTTATACTCTTTATTACATAAGCGGAGTTATTACTTCTATGAGAAATTCTCTGTTTTGTCAAGGTAATAATGGTCTTTTTAGCCTCAAAGTGAAGGCCGAAGCATTGTTAGATGCTTGAACTTGTAAGCTTTTCCCCGATCACAGGACGACCCGGCCAACGGGCGGGTCCGGAAAATATCATGGAAAACAGGGTCCCACAGATCACGGTCATTATCCCCACCTACAACCGGGTCGGTTTTCTGGAAGAAGCGGTGAATTCGGTCCTCGATCAGACCTATCAGGATTTCGAGTTGATCGTGGTGGATGATGGTTCGACCGATCACACCGAGGATCTGGCCGAAAAATTCGGCCGGGCGCAGTTTCTTAGGCTGGAAAAAAATTCCGGGGTTTCCCATGCGAGAAACTATGGCCTGAGCTTCGCACGGGGCCGGTATATCTGCTTTCTTGATTCCGACGATTTGTGGAAAAAAAGCAAACTGAAAACCCAGGTCCGCTGGATGGAATCCCACCCGGATTGCCAGGTTTCCTATACCGATGAAGTGTGGGTCCGCAAAGGGGTCCGTGTAAATCCCATGAACAAGCACAAAAAATATGGAGGCGATATTTTCAGATACTGCCTGCCGTTGTGTATTGTCAGCCCCTCGTCCGCTATGTTGAGGGCTTCCCTGTTGAAAGAGGTCGGGGGATTCGACGAAAGCCTGGAGGTTTGTGAGGATTATGACTTGTGGCTCAGGATCTCATCCAGGCAGCCGTTTCATTTTATCCGGGACAAGTTGATCGTTAAACGCGGGGGCCATGACGGACAGCTTTCACAAAAACACTGGGGCATGGACCGGTTTCGCGTAACCGCTCTTGAAAAGCTTCTGCGGGACAATTCCCTGAGCGAAGAAAAACGGCGGATGGTTTGTGCATCCATCGTGGGAAAATGCGAAATCCTGGTCACGGGGTTCGCCAAACGTGGGAAAGAGAAGGAGGCCGATCATTATCGTTCTATAATAAAAAGGGTCTCACTCAATGGAGGAAAATTTTCGGGTTGACAGGATGAAAGATGTTTTAGCAGGTCGGTATTTTAAAATTTCTATAAAGGTCCTTCAAGGTGATTAATACGTATTCCGGTTGATTTTATGAAAAATATTTTGACAGCAATGGTCTTGAGGATTTTAATCAAAGCGCTTTGACTGGCCCTTGTTGTGGGTACGGCATTATTTTACCTGGATACCGAGGCCGGCGAAAGGCCGGACCAGGTTCTTGGAAAACTCAGGCACCGCTGTCTCTCGATCCTGGGAATGGCGATGAAGAACGAGAATGCCTTTGTGAGAGGAGCAGCTGCTCGGGCGGCCGGGGAATCGGAGGACCGCTCCGTACTTCCCCTGCTGGCAAAAGCCGCGGAGGATGTTTATCCCACAACACGGCTATTCGCCCTGCAGTCGGTCAAAAAAATTTCTCCGAAAAAATCCGTCGAGCTGGCCCGATCCATGGTCCGGGACCGGGATATCTGGGTCAAAAGCGCGGCGTTGGAAATGTTGGGAGATCTGAGTGATAACGAATCCAGAAATGCGATACGCTCGCACATCGATTCACCGGACAGGCAGGTCCGTCTCGCCGCGGCGTATGCCCTCGTCAAACTTGGTGAAGAGGATTATTTTGAAGTGCTTCTGGATACCCTGAAAATGCGCGAGGCGACGCAAAAATACCCCGCCATCGGATACCTTGGAAAAATCGCTTCGGAAAAAAGCTTGTCTCGCCTAGCCGAACTGTTTGAACACCCCGAAGACGAGATCATTTATTACAGCTTAAAGGCTATCGGAAAAAATGTGCGCCCGGATATGGAATCCCGCTTGAGGGAGCTGGTCCGTCATTCGAATCCATCCGTCAGGCACCAGGCCGCACTGGTGCTCGGGCATCTTCCTGCCGAGGTTTCCAGGGACCCGATCCGGAACCTGTGCAGGGATGAGGACGGGATGGTACGGATCGCCGTCGCGGTCGCCCTAGAGCGGATGGGGCTGGAGGACTGCCGGGAGGTGTTCGAAAATTCATTAAACGATTCTGATTACGGGATCAGAAGCGCCACGGCGAGGGTGCTGGGAAAAACCGGGATCCGCGACCGGGCCGAGCTTCTCGAACATGCGTTGGCGGACCATAACACCCGGGTGCGGACGGCGGCGGTGCGGGCGGTGGGTATGATGGGCGGACCCGAGGCGTTCCCGCTATTGATGAAAATGCTCGACGACCCGCAGGAAGCCATCCGTGCCTACGCCGCGGGCAACCTCATCAGGTTGATCAAAAAATAAAGAAAACGGAATCAGGGATCGCCAGGCTGGGGCGGGAAAAAGTCATTCCCCCCCTTTCGAAGGGGAGATTGGGTGGGGTGATTTTGCACAAAGAGGCGAAGGTAGCAAAGGAACCACAGATAAACATAGATATTATCATGCTGAGCCTGTCAAAGCATTTCCCTTCTTTCCAACTGGGGGAGAGGAGCCTGATGCATCGGACCGCTGTCATCTGGGTCTGCGGTCCCCTGTGTTGATCTTTGTTCACCGGTCAGGCTTCGTCGCCCAGCCGAATCCGTGCTTATTAAATTGATTTGCTCAACTTCGCCCGTACAAGTCGTCGTAGCGGACGATGTCGTTCTCGTCGAGCCGGTCGCCGATCTGGACTTCTATCAGAATCAGAGGGGTTTCTCCGGGGTTTCCCAGGCGGTGTTTGGATCCCCGGGTGATGAGGGTTGTTTCGTTGGGGTTTAATATCATCATTTGGTTTTCAAGTTGAATTTCCGCCGTGCCGGACACCACGGTCCAGTGTTCATCGCGGTGGGTGTGGGACTGGAGACTGAGTTTTTCGCCGGGCTGGACCTCGATTCTCTTGACCAGATAATTTTTTCTAACCTCCAGGTTGGTGTAGGAACCCCAGGGTTTGAGAACCGTTGGATGTGTTTTGACTTCTGGACGGTGTTCTTGATTCATGTGTTCGACAATTTTTTTAACATCCTCCGCCCTGGTTTTATCACAGATGAGAAGGGCATCGGGTGTATCGACCACCAAGAGGTCCTTGATACCCAGCGTGGCGATCAAACGATCCGTACCTTGCACGATGGATCCTGTGCTGTCAAGAGCTAAAATATTTCCTGTCTTGACGTTGCCGTCCGTGTCTTTTTCCAGGATCTCTTCCATGGAACTCCAGGACCCGACATCGTTCCATTTCAGGTCCGCGGGAATGACCGCGCAATGCTTTGTTTTTTCCATGATCCCGTGATCGATGGAAACCGAATCCAGCGATTCATAAATGCTTCTTCCCTCGGCGTCCAGAACCCGGTAAGAAAACTTACCTTTATTCTCACGGGTATGGGAAACGATCGAATCCAGCTGGTCATATAATCCCGGGAGGTGGGTTTCTATTTCCTTCAACAGGGAAGAAACCTTCCAGATGAACATGCCGCTGTTCCATAAATACCGACCTTCCTTGAAAAATTTTTCGGCCATAGACGAATCCGGTTTTTCCACGAACTGCTCCACCCTGAATGAACCAAATTCCAGAGAATCGCCTTTTTGAATGTAACCGTATCCTGTTTCAGGACGGGCGGGTTCGATCCCCAGGGTGACCAGGTGCCCCTGGTTCGCTACCTTTTCCGCCTTCTTGAGGATTTCAAGAAATCGGTCAGGATTTTCGATGATATGATCCGCCGGGAAAACGCCCATGACCTCGTCAGGAGATTCTTCCATCAGAATTTTTGCGGCAAACCCGATTGCCGCGGCCGTATTGCGTCCCATGGGCTCCGCCAGGAGATTCGACGGGGAGAATCCGTATGAAACAAGCTGGCGACAGGTTTCCACCGCGTGGAGTTCGTGCGTAACGACGAATGTATTCCGGATCGGGATCAGGGGGAGCAGACGCTCCAGGGTGTTTTGGATCAGGGTCCCTTTTCCGCTGATATGGAGAAGCTGTTTGGGAAGGGTTTCCCGGCTTCTGGGCCAGAACCGGGTTCCGCTTCCTCCTGCTAAAAGGACACTATACATGGGTTCAATAGGGATATTCGACCGGGGTCGATTTTACTCTGTCCCGGGTTGGTTTGGGGTTATGGTAGAATATTGTTTTTCTTTATGATATGGTCTTCAGCTTGCCGGGATTTCGCCCGGTCGGGGGCTTCCCACAGGGGACTTTTTGCAATTAACCGGCACCCATATTAGCGAAATTATCATCAAAAAGCACTAAGGAAAAAACTTATCCGTTTGCGGTAACGGCGGTCCTGTAAAGAAACTAGGCTATGGAAAAAGCGCTGTTTTATCCCTTCTTGTTTATCGTGTTTTTGATCACCATGGTGGGCGGTTGGCTGCCCACTGTGCGCAAGTGGTCGCAGGAGACATTTCGCATGGTGATCAGTTTTTGCGCCGGGATCCTTCTGGGCGCGGTGTTTTTTCATATCCTCCCGGAGATCGCCCCGGTTCTTGGCGAACAACTGGGTTATTCCGTCATGCTGGGATTTCTTACTATTTTTATACTCGAGAAATTCATCATGGTGCATCCCTGCGAGGAGGGTGAGTGCGATTATCATCAAGTCGGCCTCTCTGCTTATATCGGAATCGGATTCCACAGCATTCTCGATGGAGTGGCCATCGGAGCGGGCAGTCTGATGAACCTGAGCCTGGTCATCATACTCGCTGTGACGATCCACAAGTTTCCCGCCGCCCTGGCTTTAAGCAGCCTGCTTGTGAAAGGAGGGGAATACACGCCGAAACGAATTCTGGTCTCTATGTTCTTTTTTGCCCTGACCACTCCGATCGGAGCCCTCCTGGCCATCTTCATCCTTCAGGGGCTGGACAGTTATATTATCGGAACGGCACTGGGGATTTCCGTAGGAACCTTCCTGTTCATATCCATCGGCGACCTTCTGCCTACCGTGTATGAAGAGCATGAAAAGGGATACAAAAACCTGATCTGCCTTTGTCTGGGTATCCTGATGATGATTCTCTCAAAAGGTATTTTCCATTAGGCCGAATGAGACCATCCATATTTCTTCCATAGGAAAGCATAGCCGATGTTTCGGGTTCAATTTCCAAAATGCTGTTAAATACTTTAAGACCCTTTCTTCCATTTTTATATAAATACCGGCGTGAAGTTGCCATCGGGATGGCCGCGCTTTTGTTAACCGATGTCGCGCAACTGGCCATTCCCTGGATATTGAAAGTTTTTGTGGATGTCCTTCCGCAGAAACCCGAAAGCGCCACTCTCTTAAAATACACCGGACTGTTGTTCCTGGTCGCGGTCGTTCAGGCCGTATCGAGGTTCGGGTGGCGGAAATACCTGTTCGGTCCGTCACGAAAAATTGAAATCGATATATTAAATTCCCTGTTCTCCCATTTTCTCACCCTCGACCAGGCTTATTATCAGAACCAGAAAATCGGGGACCTGATGTCGAGGGCGACCAACGACCTGAGGGCCGTTCGCGATTTCATGGGACTGGGATTGCTGATTTTAGCCGATTGCATCGTGGTCATAGTGAGCTCCATCGGCTTGATGCTCCTCATCAGTTCCCAGTTGACTCTCATGGTCATGCTTCCTCTACCCCTTGTATCGATTCTGTTTTTTAAATTTGTAAAAAAAATCAGTCTGCGTCATCAGGCGGTCCAGGAGCATCTGGCGGAAATCACTTCCCTGGTGCAGGAAAATATTGCAGGTATCCGCGTCCTGCATGCGTTCGCCCAGGAAGAATATCAGAAAAAGAAGTTTGACGGACTCAACCGGGAATACATTCATAAAAACCTTCAGGTGACTAAACTGTTCGGAATTTTCACGCCTTCTTTGGTGTTCACCATCGGGGTGGCGGCATTGATCTCTTTATGGATGGGCGGCAAAACGGTCATTGCGGGAGGGATCACGCTGGGAGAGTTCGTGGCCTTCAACGGATATTTGATGATGCTGTCCTGGCCGATGATGGGAATCGGTTACGTGGTCAACTTGACCCAGAAGGGCAAGGTCGCCATGGGTCGCATACAGGAAATCCTGTCAGCGAGACCCGTGGTGCAGGATCACCCGGAAATGGACGAGAGGTTCGAGTTTAAAGGATCGGTCGAGATCAAAAACTTGAATTTCACTTATCCGGGTTCCGACAAAAAGAGCCTGGATGATATCACTTTGAATATTTCACAAGGGGAAACCCTGGCGGTGGTCGGGAGGGTCGGTTCCGGGAAAAGCACCTTGGCGCAGTTGATTCCCAGGTTGTATGAAGCGAACTGGAAATCGGTTCTGATCGATGGGGTGCCGGTCGAAAGTATTTCTCTTTCCAGATTGAGAGAACATATTGGTTATGTGGATCAGGACCCGTTTCTTTTTACGGCGACGGTTCGTGAGAACATCATGCTGGGAAACGACGGCGCGGATGTTGAGGAAATTGATGAAGCGGTCCGATGCTCGGGGCTGTTGCCGGACCTGGAGAGGTTCCCGGACGGATTGAACACGGTCGTAGGCGAGAGAGGCGTGTCGCTCTCCGGCGGGCAGAAACAAAGGATCGCTCTGGCCCGGGCTTTGCTCAAGAAATCGCCGATTCTGATCCTGGACGATGCTTTCTCCAGCCTGGATGCGGAAACGGAAGATACTATCATGAAGAATATCAAAAACTACACTCAGGGAATCACCACGGTGCTCATCACCCACAGGCTGGGCGCCGTCCGGGAGGCCAACCAGATCGTTGTCATGGAGAATGGAAAAATCGTCGAGCGCGGAAATTATCGGGAGTTGATGGAATCGAACGGCATCTATGCCCGGACATTTAAAAACCAGGCTCTGGCCCATGAAATGGATATCCTCCTCCAATGAGTGTCCTGCGCCAGGAAAACCTGGAAGACCGGTATAAGGACTGGAGTCTGTTCAAAAGGGTTTTGGATTATCTGAAACCCTATGCCGGGCTGGTGGTTCTTGCTATCGGTTTTCTGTTTGCCGTTTCGGTTTTGAATCTGGCGGGTCCCTACCTGACCAAAGTCGTGATCGACGACCACATCAGGCCTTCGCGCATGGAAGGGTTGGACCGCATCGCCCTGTTGTACCTAGCCGTCCTTGTCACAGCCTTCGTGTGCCAGTTTTTTCAGACCTACCTGATGCAGTACATCGGGCAGAACGTTATGTTCGATCTTCGAACGAATGTATTTGCCCACCTGCATAAGATGTCGTTCAGTTTTTTTGACCGGAACCCGGTCGGCAAGATGGTCACTAGGGTGGTCAACGACGTGGAGGTGTTGAATGAAATGCTGACCTCGGGACTGATCCTGATTTTCAGCGATCTGTTCACCCTGCTGGGAATATTCCTGGTGATGCTGTTTCTCGATTGGAAATTGACGATGGTGGTTTGTGTGGTTTCCCCTTTTCTTTACATGGCGACACAGGCTTACCGGACCAGGGCCCGGGATGCCTTGAGAAAAAATCGCGCCCACATCACCCAGGCCAATACTTTCCTGGAAGAGAACCTTTCCGGTATGTCCACGGTTCAACTGTTCAACAGGGAAAAGGATCAGGAAAGCCAGTTTAAGGGAATCAACGCGGACAAACTCCGGGAAGACCTCAGGTCCCTCCATTACAATTCTCTTTATCTTCCGTCGATCGATCTGTTCAGTTCGCTGGGAATCGGGCTTGTGATCTGGTACGGGGGAGGGGGGTTCGTCCAGGAAAAAATTCAGCTGGGGGTCTTGGTGGCGTTTCTCCAGTATCTGCAGAAATTTTTTGATCCAATCCGGGACCTTGCGGAAAAATTCAACATCATCCAGACCGCGATGGCCTCCTCGGAACGCATTTTCGAACTTATGGACAGTCCAGAAGAGATCGTCAATCCGCCAAGCCCCCACCCGGCAAAACAATTCCGTGGAAACGTGGAATTTAAAAACGTGTGGTTCGCCTACAGGAACGAGGATTACATTTTAAAAGATATTTCCTTCAGTTTGAGGGCAGGGGAGAGCCTGGCCATCGTCGGGGCGACGGGATCGGGAAAGTCCACCGTCATCAACACGCTTTGCCGTTTCTACGATATCCAGAAAGGGGAAATTCTATTGGACGGCGTTCCGGTAAACCAAATGAGCAAATATGATTTAAGAAGGCAGATCGCCCTGGTCCAGCAGGACGTGTTTCTGTTTTCCGGAAACGTAATGGACAACATCCGTCTGGGAAACCATGAACTGGGGCTGGAAGAAATAGAATCTGTCGCTCAGGTTTCCAATTCCCATCATTTCATCGACAGCCTTCCGTTCAAATATGAGCAGGATATCCGCGAGCGGGGGATCACCCTTTCCATGGGGCAGAAGCAGCTGTTGTCCTTCGCGCGTGCCCTGGCGGCCGATCCGCGTATCCTAGTTCTCGATGAGGCGACCTCCAACGTCGATACCGAAACCGAACGGCACATCCAGGAGGCGATGAAGGAACTGATCACGGGAAGGACGTCGATCGTCATCGCGCACCGGTTATCGACCCTCAAGCAGGTGGATAAAATTCTGGTGTTGAGAAATGGCGAGATTGCGGAGTTCGGCACGCAACAGGAACTGATCCGGAAGAAAGGCGTCTACCAAAAACTTTACAGTTTGCAGGCGGAAAACAGCCGGGTGAGTTGATTCTTGGCAAAAAATCTCAATCAGGATTTCTTTTTGAACTGCATAACTAGGCGGTCGACTGTTTTATCGTTGAGGACATGTTGTTGCAAAATTTCTTCCATGTCTTCTTTGGTTTTGGCGGAGTACCAGACATCGTCGGGATAGACGACAATGGAGGGGCCGTACTGGCAGGCATCGAGGCACCCAGCCTTGTTGATGCGGACTTTTCTTTTTAATCCCATTTCGTGCACTCGTCCCTTAAGGTAATTAAGAAGGTCCTCCGAGCCTCGAAGGGTACAGCATCCGCGCGGATCGTCCTCGTCGCGTTTGTTGTTGCAGATGAAGATATGCTTTAAAAAACGGGACATAAGGGAAAGTCCTGATGGGATGTTAAGTGGGAACTTTAATTGCGCGTGATAATTTTAGATTGCAAACCGGGAATTAGCCAATCACCTCCACGGTCAGTCGTCGGCGTGGGGTAGTTTATGGGAATGGATTTCGAAGTATTCCTTGAATTGCCCGAAATTCACGTAGCAGGTTTCACAGCTGTCGGGAAATACAGTGACGATCACCCCTTTTTTGATGCGTCCCGCCAGTTTCAGGGCTCCTACCATCGCGGCGGCCGAGGATTGGCCCACCAGGACGCCTTCTTCTTTTTCCAGGGTGACCACCATGTCGTAGGCATATTCGGTTTTAACGCTGATTTTGCCGTCCAGCTCTTCTTCTTTGTAAATTCCTGGAACTATGGAGGAACCCATGTGTTTGAGGCCTTCCAGGCCATGCAGTTCCTCTTCGGGTTCGACGGCGTAACATTTTATATCGGGGTTCAACTCTCTCAGTCCGCGCGAAGTTCCCATGATGGTGCCCCCGGTGCCGATCCCGGCGATGAAATGGGTGACCCGTTTTTCCGTCTGCTCCCAGATTTCTTTGGTGGTGGTTTCAAAATGGGCTCTCCAGTTGGAGTCGTTGTTGTACTGATCGGGCATGTAATAGATGTCGGGGTTTTCCTCATAGATTTTTTTCGCCAGGATGATGGCGCCGTCGGAACCCTCGAAGGGACTGGATTGGACGATCTCCGCGCCGTAGAAGTCTGCCATAAGCCCTTTTCGCTCCTTACAGACATTGGCGGGCATGACGAGTTTGACTTTGTAGCCCTTGACCTTTCCGATCAATGCGTAGGAGATGCCGGTATTACCCGAGGTGGAGTCAAGGATGATTTTGCCCTTGGTGAGTTTGCCGGAATTTTCCCCGTCCTCGATCATTTTCAGGGCCGGACGCGATTTGACAGAACCTCCCGCGTTCCGCCATTCGGCCTTGGCGTAGATTTCGACATCCTTATATTCCTTGCCGAGATGGTTGATCCTGAGCAGGGGAGTATTGCCGATTGTACTCAATACCGATTGATCGGTGATGAGAGGACAGGTCGGCGTCTGAACTTCATTTGGAATGGATATGTTCATTTTGAGCTTTGACATTTATAGCTTCAGATACAATTATATTCATCAGGTTCCGGCCAAATGCAACATTAAATCCAATTTTCAGGATATTCACCGGGTCATTCCGCAAAATTCCTCATAATCAATCAATTTTTTGATGACTGGTTGTTCACTGCAGACAGGGCAGTTGACATCCCGTTTTAACTTTAAGCGGCGAAATTCGGTCTTCAGGGCATCGTACAGGAGCAGTTTGCCGATCAGGGGTTCTCCGATACCCAGGATCATTTTCAGAGTTTCGACCACCTGGCAGTTGCCGATGACTCCGGCAAGGACGCCCAGCACTCCGCCTTCCTGGCAGTTGGGGACTAGTCCGGGCGGGGGAGGTTCGGGATACAGGCAGCGGTAGCAGGGGCCCGTCTTGGGCTGAAACACGGTCACCTGCCCTTCGAATCGGAAAATACTGCCGTGAATATTGGTTTTACCTGACATCACGCAGGCGTCGTTGATCAGGTAGCGGGTGGCGAAATTATCGGTTCCGTCGAGAACATAATTATAGGGATCGATAAGCTCCATGATGTTTTGCGAACTGATTTTTTCATTATAGATGGTGACTTTGACGTCGGGATTGAGGGCCTCGATGGTTTTCTTGGCGGACTCAGTCTTGAGCATCCCGATCCGTTCTGTGGAATGGATGATTTGCCGTTGCAGATTACTCAGTTCGACTTTATCGAAATCAACGATGCCGAGGTTGCCGATGCCGGCCGCGGCTAGGTAGTAGGCGGCGGGCGAGCCGAGCCCTCCAGCCCCCAAGAGAAGCACTTTTGCGTCCAGCAGTTTTCGCTGGCCGACCCCGCCGCATTCAGGAAGGATGATGTGCCGGCTGTAGCGTTCGATCTGTTCGTCGGTAAAATCCGTCATTCACGAACTCCGCCTGCGATGGCAGGGATAATCGAAACCTCGTCGCCGTCCTTTACCGCGGTGCTTTCACCGTCCAGGAAACGGATGTCTTCTTCATTAAGATAAATATTGATGAAACGCCTGGGAGCTCCGCTTTCATCACAGATCCTTTCCTTGATTCCGTTGAACTGGGTTTCCAGGCTGTTGAAAATTTCAGTGATGGTCGCCCCTTCAGCGCTCACTTCACTCTGATTGTTGGTCAGCTTCATCAAAGGGGTGGGAATACGTACTTTTACAGACATAATTAATGTTCTCCTTTAAACCGTAAGACTGTTGGAAAAAATCTCTTCGAAACTGCTTAATTTGGGTTCGATCACGGCCGGTTCCGCATAGCTTCCGGCTAGCGCTTCTTGGGTTTTTAATCCGTTGCCGGTTATGCATATGACGGTCAATTCATCCGGTTTGATGCGTCCCTGTTTCAACAGTTTTTGAGTCACCGCCACGGTGACGCCGCCCGCGGTTTCCGTGAAGATACCTTCCGTCTCGCCCAGAAGCTTCATAGCTTCGACGACTTCCTCGTCTGTCACGTCCTCGCCGTAGCCGCCGCTGTCCTGGGTGGTTTTGACGCCGTAATAACCGTCGGCCGGATTTCCGATGGCGATGGATTTAGCGATGGTGTTGGGTTTTACCGGTTTGATCACAACAGTGCCGTTTTTGATGGCGGTGGTCACGGGGGAGCAACCGCTGGCCTGCGCGGCGAAGATTTTGCTGTTGACCTTGTCCACTAGGCCGAGCATTTCAAACTCATGGAACGCTTTCCATATCTTGGTGATCAGGGAGCTTCCCGCAACCGGAACGATGACATTGTCCGGTGTTTTCCACTCCAATTGTTCGGCGATTTCGTATCCGTAGGTTTTGGATCCGTCTCCATAATAGGGACGGATGTTGATATTCACGAACGCCCATTCATGGTGGGCGCCGATTTCACTGCACAGCCGGTTGACGTCATCATAACTGCCATTGACTGCTATCAGTTGCGTACCGTAAACCATGGTACAGAGAATTTTCCCGGCTTCCAGGCCGTCCGGCACGAAGATAACGCTTTTCAACCCCGCTTCCGCCGCGTGTGCGGCTACGGAATTGGCAAGATTCCCAGTGGAAGCACAGGCTACGGTATCGAACCCGAACTCTATGGCCTTGGAAACGGCCACGCTCACCACGCGGTCCTTGAAGGAAAAGGTCGGATGGTTGACGGAATCGTTTTTGACATACAGACGCTTTAGGCCTAGGGCCCGGGCGAGGTTTTTAGTTTCGACCAGGGGGGTGAACCCGACATGATGGCCCACCTTGGGGTCTTCGTCGATGGGCATCAATTCCTTATAACGCCACATGGAAGGCGGACCGGATTGGATCGATTTTTTACTGACAACTTTTTTGATTTCCTCGTAGTTGTAATCGACCTCCAGGGGACCGAAACAGAATTCGCAGACATGAATCGGTTCTTTCGGGAACTCTTTTTTACATTCTTTACACTTTAAACCTTTAACGTGACCCATTTAATATTCCCATTCAAAAACAATGTTAAAAAAACCGAAAAATACGGCCACGGCCACCAGAAATTTTTCTGGCGTGGCCCAATTAAAATATAATGTTGAAATCGGTATATATCCTGCCGAGTATAAAAAATTTCAGGTACTCGGCTTGTTAAAAGTTCTGTATTAAAAATTCTGGTGGAAACTGAAATATCGTTCACCGGAATCCGGGAGAATCACCACCACATTTTTCCCGGGGCCCAACTCTTCGGCCATCTTGAATGCCGCCAAGCAAGCGGCCCCGGAAGAAATACCCACCAGCAGGCCTTCTTCCTTGGCCAGTCTCCGGGAGCAGATGAACGCGTCTTCGTCGGATACCGGCCGGATGCTGTCCAGGATTTCCATGTTCAGGACCCTGGGTTTAAATCCTGCCCCGATACCCTGAATTTTGTGGGGGCCGGGATTTTTCCCGGACAGAACCGCCGATGTGGATGGTTCCACACCCACTATTTTAACGTTTCCGTATTGCTGTTTTAAAACTTCCCCCGCCCCGGTAATTGTACCGCCTGTGCCGATCCCCGCTACAAAGGCGTCCACCGGTTCTCCGTTCATCGAAGCGATGATCTCGGGGCCTGTTGTCTGCCGGTGGATTTCCGGGTTGGCCGGATTGTTGAACTGCTGCGGCATGAAGTAATCCGGGTTGGCCGCCAGAAGCTCGTCCGCCCTTTCTATGGTTCCCTCCATGCCGAATTCGGCACGGCTCAATTCTGCCTTGGCACCGAAATTTTCAATGATCAATCGCCGTTCCGAGCTCATATTCTCGGACATAACGAGGATGACGTTATAGTTTTTCACCGCCCCGACCAGGGCGAGACCGATGCCCGTATTTCCGCTTGTGGGCTCAATGATCGTCGATCCCGGTTTTAAAATGCCTTTTTTTTCGGCATCTTCAACCATTGCCAAGGCGATCCGGTCCTTGACACTGCCGCCAGGGTTGTTGAACTCCAACTTGGCGTAAATATTGCCGCCATTTGATGGGGTTACCTTGTTCAGTTTAACCAAAGGCGTGGAGCCAATCAACTCTAAACTACTCACATACTTGGATTTAGATTTCTCCAGGGCCGGGGAACGGGATGTCATGTTTTCTCCTGATTTCCAAGAATTAAGGAAAGTCCTAGATTATAGGGTATGAATTCCAGACAAGTCAATAAGCGTCTATGACATGAGGGTTTGCAGGGTTTTACCGGTTCTTGGAGGGATGAATGATCTATCGGGTTAAAAACGGGTTATTCAAGGTAGAAGTTTTTATTTTGTAACTGGTCATTGAGGGCTTTTTCAAACGGGATGGGTTTGCTCACAAGATTCCCTTGGATCGCGTGGTATCCTATGGACTCGAGGAATTTTTTTTGACTGTTCGTTTCTACCCCTTCGGCAATGGTCAGGATACCCAAGTTATGAGCCATGGATACGATAGCCCGGTTTTTTCT
>JAYZAN010000008.1:0-5202 GCA_036339675.1 Nitrospinota bacterium | reverse complement strand
CCAAGAAAATACTTGTATAACGGCGAGTAGCTGTTATTGGGAGACCGAGCCAGCCAGTCCCCTTTGGAAAAATTGAGCGCTCTCTGGTCGAAATTAAAATGATCCATGGTCGCGAGAACCGTATCGAACAGGGGAAACCGGGACAATTCGATTAAATAAATGAGCCGGATCAAAAGAGCAAAGAGGCAAAGCGCGGCGATCAAGATAACTGGGCGATATTGGTCCTTTGTCATATCCGGATATTTATCAAGAAGAAAACCATTTCATGTTAAAAGCTGTTTTCCGCTTCAGGGTCATCAGGAAGTTTCGCAGAGCCCAAGACCCTATCGATTTCTTTCAGGACTAATGGGTCCCGTTCCAAAGATAATTCCCTGTCTACAACCGGAGACGCCTCATCGCCCAGCAATTCCCCCAGTGCCCAGACGGAATGCGCCCGAATCAAAGGTTCCGGATCCGAAAGAGCTTCGACCAATACGGGTACTGCTTCCGGGTTTTCAGAATTGCCAAGCGCCACGGCGACGTTTCGCAACAGCCCTCTCCTTTTGATTCTTTTGACCGGGCTTTTACGGAACCTCTTTCTAAACCCCTCCTCATCCAGTTTCATCAACTCGATGAGGGTCCGTGTTTCTTCTCTTTCACAAAATCCAGCCTCGTTTGTTTGTACCGCATAGGAATTCCAGGGGCAGACTATCTGGCAATCGTCACAGCCGAAAATATGATTGCCCATCGCTTTACGAAATTCCAGGGGAATCATTCCCTTGAGCTCTATCGTGAGATAGGAAATGCATTTTCTTGCGTCCAGAACATATGGAGCGACGATGGCCCCGGTCGGGCAGATATCGATACAGGCCGTACAGGTTCCGCAATGGTCTGTGGCTTCCTCCGAAACGGGCAACGAAACATCCACCAGGATCTCAGCGAGAAAATACCAAGACCCGCATCGTTCGGTGAGGAGGTTGGAATGTTTGCCGATCCACCCGATCCCCGCCTTTTGAGCCAGCGGTTTTTCCAGGACAGGCCCGGTATCGGTATAGATCTTTGTCCGGCACCCTATAAATTCCTCATGAATCTTCTTTTCCAGTTGTTTCAAACCGGGCAGAAGCAGATCATGATAGTCTTCGTTCAAAGCATATAGCGAAATGTCCCCCTCATTTTTCTTTTCCAGAAAATCCATATCCTTGTCCGCGGTCAGGTAATTCTTGCTCAGGCATACCACGCTTTTCACCCCGGGAAGAACTTTATCAAGGTCCGACCGTTTTTCAATCCAGCGGCTCATGTAGGCCATCTCCCCCTCATAACCCAGGTCCAGCCATTGCTGGTACCGTTCCACGGCGTCCTGGTTATCAGGGCCGACAATGCCAAATCCGCTAAAACCAAGGTCATAAGCCATGCGTTCGATGCTTATAATATCTCCGGCCATGAAAGGGCGTCTCCGAATATGGGAATGAAGTTGCTGGAAATGATGTTTTTTGTTATTCTCCCACTATAAAACACATTTTAAACTACACCAACCGCAGGGAATTTTTAATACTTCCTCTTTTTTTTGTCAAAATTCGGGCACAGCTAGATGAAAAAAACTGGTTACGTCTTTCATCCATTGTATTTAAAACACGATACGGAACCCCATCCTGAAAATCCCGGACGCCTCAGAGCCATCGACGAGGCTGTCCAATCCTCCGATCTTCATGATAACCTGATATTCCCCGATCCCAGGAAGGCCACCGAACAGGAGATCGCCCTGAACCATGACCCCGGCTATATCCAGAGTGTCAAAGAGAGCTGTGAAAGCGGCGTTCGAAATCTGGACGCCGATACGGTGATTTCGGAGAATTCCTATGAGGCGGCGCTCTTGAGCACGGGAGCGGGATTGACCGCCGTGGACCAGGTTCTGGATGGCACCTGCGATAACGTCTTCACCGCCGTGAGGCCTCCCGGCCATCACGCGGAACACAACCGCGCGATGGGGTTCTGCGTGTTCAACAATGTCGCCGTAGTCGCCCGTTATGCAATCAAAGAAAAAGGACTGAACCGGGTGTTTATTTTCGACTGGGACGTGCATCATGGAAACGGCACCCAGCATTCCTTTTACAGTGATCCATCAATTTACTATAGCAGCGTCCATCAATATCCATTTTACCCCGGAACCGGGGGTGGGGATGAAACGGGAACGGGGGACGGGTTGGGCTCGACCCTGAATTTTCCCTTACCCGCGTATTCCGGTGACCAGGACTATATCGACCTTGTCGAGCATAAACTGGTGCCGGAAATTCTACGCTTCAACCCTGACCTCATCATCATATCCGCCGGTTTCGACGCCCATCAGACCGACCCGCTGGCCCAAATGGAAGTATCGACGGACTGTTATGGTAAAATGACACAGCTCGTTTTAAAAGCGGCGGAAGAAACCTGTGAAGGCCGTCTCATTTCCATGCTGGAAGGCGGCTACAACCCCGTCGCATTGAGCGATTCGGTTTTGACCCACTTAAAAGTTTTAGCAGTATAATCCGCGCCCTTTACCATGCTTCAGCAGCACGTCAGACATTTAACCGACAAAGCGATCGAAGCCCTGAACGTCGGTTCGGTCGAGATGGTCAACCTGCATCAGAACCTCCTCACCCCGGATTTCATTCTCATAGGTTTGCTTGAGCAAGAGGATTCCATGCTTGTGAAACTGCTTGAATTCACCTACCCCGACGACAAGAATTTGTCGGACAAAATTCTCGGCGAACTGTTCAAGGCCCAGGAAGGGGAAACCAAGTTTCCAGGCCCCACCATCAAGCACATTCAGCTCGCCAAGGAAACGGAACTCTGTTTCGAAATAGCTATGGAAGAGACCAAGAAACTTGAAGACAAGTTTATCAGTGTCGCCGCAATGTTTTTGGCCTTGCTGGATGTTCGTGTGGGTCGAACCGCCACCCTGCTGAAGGAACAGGGCATCAAGTACCAGGAAGTTCGGGAAGGCCTTTTGACCATGCGCGGTGGGCGAACCATCAGCGAAAAAGACGCAGAAGGAAAATTCGATGCCCTCGGCCAGTACACCACCGACCTCACCGATCTCGCACGGCGCGGCGAACTCGATCCGGTCATAGGACGCGAAAAAGAAATCAATCGTATCATTCAGATTTTATCCCGGCGTAAGAAAAACAACCCCGTCCTGATAGGGGAACCCGGTGTAGGCAAAACTGTCATCATTGAAGGTCTGGCCCAGCAAATCATCAAAGCTGAAGTCCCGAATACCCTTCTCAACAAACGGGTAAAATCCCTCGAGATGTCCGAAATCATCGCCGGAGCGAAAATGCGTGGAGAATTTGAAGAACGTATGAAAGCCCTTAAAGACGAAATCATCAACTCCCGCGGCACCATTATCCTTTTCATCGATGAACTGCACACCATCATCAATGCGGGGGCGGGAGCGGGAGGAGTGGATGCCTCCAACATGCTCAAGGCGGCCCTTTCGAAAGGCCAGCTCCAATGTATAGGATCGACCACCCTGGAAGAATACAAAAAGCATATTGAGGAAGACAAGGCCCTGGCCAGGCGGTTTCAGCCCATTCTGGTGCAGGAACCCTCCATCGATGAAACGATCCAGATCCTCCAGGGCCTGAAGCCCCGCTATGAAAAACACCATTCCATTATTTTCAAGGCCGAGGCGATTTCCGCCGCTGCAAAATTATCCGAGAAACATATTTCCGACCGGGCTTTGCCGGATAAAGCCGTTGATCTGCTCGATGAGGCCGGTTCCAAAAAACACCTCACTTTAATTCATGTCCCGCCGGTCATCCGGAAACTGGAGAATGAAAAAATTGCCCTCATGCAAAAACAAAAAGACCATTTCACCAGCCAGGATTTCCAGGAAGTGGCAAAGTTACGCCAGAGTATTCTGGAAGCAGATAAAAAACTCGAAACGGAAAGAGAAAACTGGAAAAAGGAACTGGGAGAAATGGATGCCTATGTGACGGAAGAGGATATCGCCAATGTGGTCGCCACCTGGACCGGAATCCCGGTCAACAAGATCCGCGAAACAGAAGCGAACAAGCTGATGAATATGGAAGACAACCTTCACAAAAGGGTGATCGGCCAGGACAACGCCATCATTGCAGTCAGCAACGCCATTCGCAGGAACCGGGCCGGCCTTAAGGAAAAGCATAAGCCAGTGGGAACGTTTTTATTTCTCGGACCCACCGGGGTCGGAAAGACGGAACTGGCGAAAGCGCTTGCCGAATTTCTCCTGGACGATGAGAACCGGCTGATCAGGTTGGACATGTCCGAATACATGGAAAAACATTCCGCCTCCAAAATAATCGGCTCCCCACCGGGTTATGTCGGTTACGACGAAGGTGGCCAATTGACAGAAAAAGTCCGGAGAAATCCGTATACCGTAATCTTGCTGGATGAACTTGAAAAGGCCCATCCCGATGTTTTCAATATTCTTTTGCAACTCCTCGACGACGGAAGACTTACCGACGCACACGGCAGGGTCACCAGTTTTAAAAACGCCATCATCATAGGGACTTCCAACCTGGGAACGAGATCCCTCTCGGAAACTCAGCAGGCCATCGGTTTCGGCCAGACAGAAAGTTCCAAAGAATATGAAAAAGTCAAAAACATGGTTTTAAAGGAGTCCAAAAAGTTTTTCAAACCCGAATTTTTGAATCGGCTGGACGACCTCATCGTCTTTCACACATTGACCCGGACTGAGATCCGACAGATAGTAGACCTGATGATCGACAACCTGAATCAACGGCTGGCCGACAAAAACCTGTTTCTTGATGTAAACGTTAAAGCGAAAGACAAGCTTGCCGAGGATGGGTTCAGCGAAGTTTATGGGGCGCGCCCTTTGAAAAGGTTTATCGAGGACCAGATCGAAAACGTTATTTCCATGCAGATCATCAATGGGGAAGTCAACCTAGGGGATCGAGTAAAAGTGCGCCTGAAAAAAGGGAAATTCACCTTCACTAAGGCCTAACTCCTATTATCCTGAATATCGTGCAAAACCCGGAAAACAATCCCATCCAGGAAAAAAAACTGGCCACCATGGCCCTCCTGGTCGCCCTAGGTGTCGTCCTTCATCGACTAGAAGCCCTTCTTCCACTGCCGTCTCCCTGGATCAAACTTGGACTGGCGAATATAATGACCTTGATCGCCTTGGTATTCCTAGGAGTCCGGGAAGCGTTCATGGTCACGGTTTTAAGGATCGTTCTC
>JAYZAN010000007.1:0-9067 GCA_036339675.1 Nitrospinota bacterium | reverse complement strand
GGTTCGAATCCTCCCCTCCCCATACCAGTTTTATTAGGAGGAATTTGCGGGAATAGCTCAGTTGGCTAGAGCGTCAGCCTTCCAAGCTGAGGGTCGCGGGTTCGAGTCCCGTTTCCCGCTCCACCTTTGCTTTGTCGGGGTTGATTGAGTGAATTTGTTAAGGCCCACGTAGCTCAGGGGTGGAGCGCTTCCTTGGTAAGGAAGAGGTCATCGGTTCAATTCCGATCGTGGGCTCCAGAATTTAAACATTGAAGAAAATAGACAGGTGTTATGAGGGATATCATCCATTTGGCGTGTTCTGAGTGCAAACGCAAGAATTATTCGAGTACAAAGAATAAAAAGAAAACGACCGCGCGGTTGGAGTTCAAGAAGTATTGCAGATTCTGCAGGAAGCATACCCCACATAAAGAAACCAAGTAGATGATTGTTGCCGTGAGGCAGGAGGCGGTTATTGTGGAAGCGGGCTTTAGCCCGAATCCCTATGCCTGGAACTATTGTGTCACTATGGGGAATTTTTTAGGCCAGTAGCTCTAATCGGTAGAGCACCGGACTCCAAATCTGGGGGTTGGGGGTTCGAATCCCTCCTGGCCTGTAGCGCATTTTTTGAGAGTTGTGTCGTGATATCCAAGGCCATCGAATTTTTGTCGGAAGTTAAAGGCGAAGTTAAAAAAGTCACCTGGCCTTCCAGGAAAGAGGCTCTCGGTGGGACGGCTGTGGTGCTGGTGGTTGTGTTTTTGATGGCCTTGTTTCTGGGAATTATAGATGCAATCTTATCCAAGATCATTCAGGGGCTGATCCGATGACCCAGGAAAGTGCCGAGGAAAAAGGCCAGGAAAATTCCGATGATTCTGTTCAGGGGGATGCTCCGGAAAGCGCCCAGGAGGCAATTCCGGTAGAGTCCGAGGAGACCGCTCCGGAAATGACCCCGGAAAACTCTGAAGAGACCGTTCAGGAAAGCGTTCAAGAAGCCGTTGCCTCAGCGCCCGATGAGACGGTTGAGGAAAGTGCGGTGGAAACGGTTCCGGAAGAGTCTGAAGAGACCGTTCAGGAAAGTGCTCAAGAAGCCGTTGCCTCAGCGCCCGATGAGACGGTTGAGGAAAGTGCAGTGGAAACGGTTCCAGAAGAGTCTGAAGAGACCGTTCAGGAAAGCGCTCAAGAAGCCGTTGCCTCAGCGTCCGATGAGACGGTTGAGGAAAGTGCAGTGGAAACGGTTCCGGTTACGGCGGAAGAGAGAGCCCCGAATGGACTGGAAGAAAAGAAGTGGTATGTCATTCATACCTACTCGGGTTACGAGCAAAAGGTGAAGGTGAGCCTTTTTGATCAATTCGAGCATTCGGATTGCAAGGAAAACCTGGCAGAGATAGTGATTCCCACTGAAAAGGTAGTGGAAATCTGTAAGGGAAAGAAAAAGATTTCATCGAGAAAGTTTTTCCCGGGTTATGTGCTTATCAGTGTCGCCATGACCCAAGATATCTGGTACATGATCAAAAATACTCCCAAGGTTACGGGTTTTCTGGGAGGGGGAAGCACCCCGGTGCCTCTCTCAGAGAAAGAGGTCAAAACGATCATGGATCAGATCAAGGGGGAAGCCCAAAGGCCTAAGCCCAAATTCTCCTTTGAGAGGGGTGAGAACATCCGTGTGATCGAGGGGCCCTTTATCAATTTTAACGGGGTTGTGGAAGACGTCAACCAGGACAAGGGCAAGGTGAAGGTGATGGTTTCCATTTTCGGAAGGGCCACCCCGGTGGAATTGGAATTTCCCCAGATCGAGAGAGTATAAGAAGCAGAATTTATCTAACGGTTTAAAACAGGAGCAGGACATTGGCGGCCAAGAAAACTATAGGACAGATAAAATTGCAGATCCCCGCGGGGCAAGCGACCCCGTCTCCTCCGGTGGGCCCGGCTCTGGGCCAGCATGGCGTGAACATCATGGATTTCTGCAAGGCGTTCAATGCAAAAACCCAGGGACAGGAAGGGATGATCATTCCCGTCGTTATATCCGTTTATAAGGACATGAGTTTTTCATTTATCACGAAATCTCCGCCGGCTGCAGTTCTGTTGAAGCAGGCGGCGGGAATCGCGAAGGGGTCTTCCAACCCCAGCCGTGAATTTGTGGGAACGGTGACCCAGGCTCAGTTGGAAGAGATCGCCAAAACCAAAATGGCCGATCTCAATGCGTTTAACATAGAGCATGCCGCCAGAATCATAGCGGGTTCTGCAAAAAGTATGGGGATAGAAGTTAAAGACTAGTAGTGACCGGGAGGAATTGAATGCCAAATAATGGAAAAAAATACAGGGCGGCGGCCAGGAACGTAAACCCCGACAACCGGTATGAAATCAGTGAGGCCCTGAAGCTTGCCAAGGAAAATGCTTACGTTAAATTTGATGAATCGATGGATGTGGCTGTCCGGCTGGGGGTGGATCCCAGAAAAGCCGACCAGAACATTCGCGGGAGCGTGGTCCTGCCGAAAGGGACCGGAAAAAAATTCCGTGTGCTGGTTTTCGCTAAAGGTGAAAAAGAAAAGGAGGCCAATGATGCTGGCGCAGAGTTTGTGGGCGGGGACGATCTGGTTAAAAAAATCCAGGGGGGCTGGCTCGCGTTCGACCGGGTAGTGGCGACTCCGGACATGATGGGCCTGGTGGGCCGGTTGGGGAAAATCCTCGGGCCAAGAGGAATGATGCCCAATCCCAAAACCGGTACCGTGACGTTCAATATCAAGGAGGCCATTGAGGAAATCCAGGCCGGGAAGGTCGATTTCCGTGTGGATAAATCGGGCATCGTTCACGCGCCCTTGGGAAAAGCCAGCTTTTCGGTCGATGATCTCAAGGACAATTTCAACGCATTGATGTCCGTGCTGATTAAAATGAAACCCGCGTCGAGCAAGGGGCAATATGTAAAAAGTATTTCTTTGTCGACCACGATGGGGGTGGGGGTCCGTGTCGCTTACGTCCTTTGATTCATAGGGGGTGCGGAATGTTGCAGAAAAACGGATTCCAAAATTTGAATTTTTCATAAGAGGAGAGTTTTTTCGAGTGCCGACACCAGCCAAGGAACAGTCTGTAGCGGAATTGAACGAGTCATTCAAAAAGGCTAAGGCCGCCGTGCTTGCCAATTACCAGGGTATCGACGCGACGGCGATCAACACTCTCCGGTCTCATATGAGGGACCGATCGCTGGATTTCAAGGTGATCAAAAACAAGCTGGCCAGAAAAGCGGCGAAAGACACGCCTTTCGAGATCCTGGACTCTTATTTCAGGGGTCCGATTTCTCTGGTGGTCAGTTATGATGATTCGATCGCTCCGGCAAAAGCCCTTGCGGATTATGCCAAGACGGGAGTTAAGAAATCTCCCGAGGTCATCTGCGGTCTGGTCGAAGGTAAAAGCCTGACGCCGGATGAAGTCAAGGTCCTTTCCGAACTCCCCCCGAAAGTTGTATTGGTGGCGCAAATGCTGGGTGTTTTTCAGGGACCGACCACGAACTTTGTGGGAGTTTTCAATAGCCTGCTGCGAAAATTGGTGGGTACTTTGGATGCGGTCCGGGAAAAGAAAGCCTCCGGTTAGAGGGTCATTCAACCGGGGTTCCCGCGAACAAAGAAACGATCATTTTCCTGTATTGGTTTTGCATACCGAATTTAAATAACAAAAGAAAAATCTCATTTGAGAAAGGAGGTCATAATGGCCGTCACTAAAGAAGATGTTGTCTCTTTCATTGACAACATGACTGTTTTGGAAATGGCAGGTTTTGTCAAAGAACTGGAAGAAAAATATGACGTGACCGCGGCAGCGCAGGCTGTAGCGGTTGTGGCTCCTGCAGGTGCGGGCGGCGCAGAAGCGGCGGAGGAACAAACGGAGTTCGATGTGGTTTTGACCGCCATCGGTGACAAGAAAATTCAGGTCATCAAGGAAGTGCGCACCATTACGGGTCTCGGTTTGAAAGACGCCAAGGATCTGGTTGAGGGTGCTCCCAAACCGATAAAGGAAGGAATCAAAAAGGAGGAAGCGGAAGAAATTAAAAAAGCGATTGAAGCCGCTGGGGGCACCGTTGAGGTTAAGTAGCCGGGTTCGGGTTGTCAGCACCTGTGTGTGACTTGTCTCAACTAATTGTTCAACAATCTTTCTAACATCAGGAAAGGTTAGGCGCCCTATGTCGCAAATCCGTTCTCCCAAAGCAATCGATGGCCTTAGGACCCGGAAAAATTTCGCCCGTATCCCCAGTGTCATTGAGATTCCGAATTTAATTGAAATTCAAAAGAAGTCCTTCGAGTATTTTATCCAATGGGAAGTCACCCCTGCCAAGCGTGAAGTCAGAGGCCTGGAAGAGGTTTTCCTCGATGTTTTCCCTATCTCCGACCTAAATATTACTGCCCGCATTGAGTATGTGGGGTATGAGGTGGGCATTTGGCAGTGTGGTTGTGGAGAATACAAGGATTTAGGCGGTCCTGAAGTGGTATGCGAGAAATGTAACCAGGAGGTCGCATACGAGGGAAAGCATAAGCTGAGCGAATGCCGCCAGAAAGGAGTGACCTATTCCGACCCCATCAAAATCATGGTTCGGCTCGTCCTTTTTGATAAGGAGGGGATCGATGTCACCCCTAAGGTTCTTAAGGGTTTGGCCGGCAGATATATTGTCGAGGATTTAAAACATCCCAAGAAGGGGAAGACCTTCATTCCCGCGCGTACCAAAATCACCGAAGAAATCATTCAAAAGATCCAGGCCGAAAAGGTGCCTCATATCGTCGTCAACACAGTTCGGGAGGTCAAGGAGCAAAAGATCTTCCTGGGCGAGATGCCGATGATGAGCCTCAATGGTACCTTTATGATCAATGGAGTGGAGCGGGTCATCGTCAGCCAGATGCATCGCTCGCCAGGCGCTTTTTTCTCGCATGACAAGGGAAAATCCCATGTGAGCGGCAAAATTCTTTATTCCGCCAGAATCATTCCAGACCGGGGATCGTGGGTCGATTTCGAGTTCGACATCAAGGATCTGCTCCATGTCAAAATTGACAGGAGGCGTAAGCTGGCCGCCACAACCCTTCTTCAGGCCTTTGGTATGAGCAACAAGGCCCTCCTGGAAACGTTCTATTCCGTTGAAAAGATCAATATCACTGCCCGCGACGGGCGGTTTCAAATGAACAACAAGGGATTGCTGGTCGGTTTCAAAGTTCTTGAAGATTTGGTCGATTCCAAGACCGACGAAGTGATTCTCAAGGCGAACAAAAAAGTGACTCCAATAGTCGCCAAGAAAATTGCCCAACAGGCGAGAACGGTCAAGGTGGAGATTGATCCTGCAAGCCTCCTAGGCAGGTTTACCTTCGATGAGGTGGTGGATCCGGAGACAGGAGAAGTTCTGATCGAGTCCAATCATCAAATTACGGAAGAGACGCTTAAGCTCATCAAGAATAACAGGCTGAGCGAAATTCAGATCCTGCATATTGATGAAGAGTCCCCCGATACGGTCATTCGCGATACCCTGGCCGCGGGCAAGGTGGAAAACCAGGTAGATGCGATCCGTGAAATCTACAAACGGCTCCGCCCCGGGGATCCGCCGACTCCGGATATCGCGAAATCGCTTTTCGGGAACCTGTTCTTCAATCCCAAACGCTACAACTTGTCCGTGGTGGGGCGCATCAAGCTGAATCAGAAGTTCGGGCTGGATATTGCCCCGGACCACAGGTTGTTGACCTTGGAAGATCTGGTGGCCGTGATGAAATTTCTCGTGGGCCTGAGAAACGGGGTGGGCGATATCGACGATATCGACCATCTTGGCAACCGGCGGGTGCGGGCGGTTGGCGAATCGCTGGAAAACCAGTTTCGGGTGGGGCTAGTACGAATGGAAAGAGCGATCATTGAACGCATGTCCATCCAGGACCTGGATGTTTCCATGCCGCATGACCTGATCAACTCAAAGCCCGTCAACGCGGCGATTAAAGAATTTTTCGGTAGCAGCCAGTTGTCGCAGTTCATGGACCAGACCAATCCGCTGTCCGAGGTCACACATAAGAGAAGGCTGAGCGCCCTGGGGCCGGGTGGGTTGACCCGCGAGCGGGCCGGATTTGAAGTGCGGGACGTACATCCCACCCATTATGGAAGAATCTGTCCCATTGAAACTCCCGAGGGTCCGAATATCGGTCTCATCGCTTCGTTGAGCACTTATGCCCGGGTGAATGAGTTCGGGTTCGTGGAAACCCCTTACCGGAAGGTGGTGAACGGACAGGCTAAGGATAGGGTGGAGTTCCACAATGCCCTGGCGGAGGACAAGTACATCATCGCGCAGGCAAACGCCGGCCTGGATAGTAAGGCCAGGTTTATGGATCAGATCATCTCGGCCCGGCAGGGAGGGGATTTTGTCCTGTCGCCCAGTGACAAGATCGATTATATGGACGTGTCTCCCAAGCAGCTTATTAGTGTCGCCGCGTCTTTGATACCATTTCTGGAAAACGACGACGCCAACCGGGCGCTAATGGGATCGAACATGCAACGGCAGGCGGTACCGTTGGTTCAGGCGGAGGCCCCTCTGGTCGGAACGGGAATGGAGGGCATTGTGGCTTACGATTCCGGCGCGATGATTATCGCCGAACACAACGGCGAGGTGATCAGCGCCGACGCGACTCGTATTGTGGTCCGGACTATAGGCAAGAGAAAAGACAAGCTCAAAAACAAGCGTAGCCGGTTGCTGGATTCGAATGTGGATATATATACCCTCGCGAAGTTTCAGCGTTCCAACCAGAACACCTGCATCAACCAGAAGCCGTTGGTGACCTCCGGCGACAAGGTGGAAAAGGGGGAGGTGATCGCAGATGGTCCTTCCACCGATCTTGGCGAGCTGGCCCTGGGGCGAAACATCCTGGTGGCCTTCATGCCCTGGGAGGGATATAACTTCGAAGACGCGATCATTGTCAGCGAAAAACTGGTTAAAGAGGATATCTACACTTCCATCCATATTGAGGAATTTGAAGTGGAGGCCCGCGACACCAAGCAGGGCAAGGAGGAAATCACCCGCGATATATCCAATGTCGGGGAAGAAGCCATGAAAGACCTGGACGACAGCGGGATCATCCGGATCGGCGCCACCGTCAAGCCCAACGATATCCTGGTGGGAAAGATCACACCGAAAGGAGAAACGCAGCTCAGTCCCGAAGAAAAACTTCTTAAGGCCATCTTTGGTGAAAAGGCCGGGGACATCCGCGACACTTCCTTGAGGGTGCCTCCGGGGATCCATGGAACGGTGATCGACGTTAAGGTGTTCTCCAGAAAGGGTATCGACAAGGATTCCAGGACCCTTTCCATTGAGGAAGAGGAAATCGGCAGGATCGAAAAAGACTTCAACGATGAAATTAAAATCGTCAAAAGTGAAACCGAGGAAAGGATGCGAAACCTGCTTTCGGGAAAAACCGTTAGCAAGTCCGTAGCCATCGGTAAGTGCAGTTTCAAGAAGGGAGAAAAAATAGATCTGAAATCCATCGAAAAAATGAGCGGCCGGGATCTGGCCAAGATCTCCTGCAAGGATATAGGCCCCGCGGTGTTGCAAGAACTGGAAGGTAGCAGTAAGGAACAGGTGTCCATCCTGAAATCCATGATGGATGAAAAGGTGTCCCGGTTGAAGAAGGGGGATGATCTGTCCCCGGGAGTGATCAAGCTGGTCAAGGTTTTCCTGGCCATGAAGAGAAAACTTCAGGTGGGAGACAAGATGGCCGGTCGCCACGGAAACAAGGGTGTGGTGTCGAAAATCGTTCCCATTGAGGACATGCCGTATCTGGTAGACGGAACGCCCATTGAACTGATCCTCAACCCCCTCGGTGTTCCTTCCCGGATGAATGTCGGTCAGATTCTTGAAACGAATCTCGGGATGGCGGCAAAGAGTACGGGGCAGTTTATGGCGACTCCGGTATTCGACGGTGCCAAAGAGGGCGACATCCGTAAAATTCTTGAAGATGGAAAATGTTCGACCTCGGGAGAGAGTCCACTTTATGACGGAATAATAGGTGAGGGGTTCAGGCAGAAGGTTATGGTGGGTTACATCTATATGCTCAAACTACACCATCTGGTCGATGACAAGATCCATGCCAGGTCTACTGGACCTTACTCCTTGGTCACGCAGCAGCCGCTCGGCGGGAAAGCGCAGTTCGGAGGCCAACGGCTCGGGGAAATGGAGGTCTGGGCTTTGGAAGCCTATGGGGCCGCTTACACCCTGCAGGAGATGTTGACCGTAAAATCCGATGACGTAGAAGGGCGAAAGCGTATGTACGAAGCCATCGTTAAGGGGGATACCAACTTGAACCCGAGCCTGCCCGAGTCCTTCAACGTTCTGGTTAAGGAGCTGCAGAGTCTGGTCATTGATGTGGAATTGATCGAAGCCGAAAAATAAACCGGCTTAAGATAATAAATTAAGGTTCATGACTAGTTAAAGCCATCGAAAACAGGTTAAACTCCGGTCCTGACAAAGAGTGACCCGGTTTTGAAACGTTCCCGAATTTCCACCAGTAAATTTCGGGAAATTTTAAAGTATTTTTCACTGGATATTGAGGCCACCAAGATCGCACCATTAACCCGTTTAAATCGTAATACGGTTAACAAATAGTTGCTCCATATCCGAGAAAGAATTGCTGAAGAATGTGCGATCGAATCTCCTTTATCCGGTGAAGTCGAAGTAGACGAAAGTTTTTTAGGAGCCGGGCGAGTCAAAGGAAAAAGAGGCCGTGGGGTCGGAGGAAAAATCATCGTTTTCGGATTGCTCAAACGCAACGGCAAAGTCTACACAAAAATAGTTCCTAATTGCCCCAGAGCTACACTACAAGCGGTGATCCGGGGCAAGGTGGACATTGAAAGCACGATCCACTTCGATGGACACAGAGGTTATGATGGCCTGGTGGATCGGGGTTATCAAAAACACCATTGGATTCACCGTGGCAGAGATGAATTTGCCAACAGCAAGTCCCATATCAACGGAATCGAAAACTTCCGGGGGATCGAACGTTTCCGCCGACTCGATATTCTTCCGACCAGATCATAAATAATCGCATCCTCCCCCCACGCGGGTAAGGCGAAAAAGAGTATCAGCCATATCCAC
>JAYZAN010000006.1:0-10079 GCA_036339675.1 Nitrospinota bacterium | reverse complement strand
ATTTTGGTTTAAGGTAGCATTCAAAGCTCCGTTTTGGGAGCGTAATTCCATGTCCGAAGCCAGGTTCAGATTGCCGCTTAAACTAACATAAACCTTTTCTTCATTGTCCGCCAAAGATGGAGAAGCGGCTAAAAGCAGGGTAATGGTGACCAGGAAAAGTCTGAATAGCATGTGGTGTGCCGGGCCTTGGTGTTGAGTAAGGAATTCATTTGTAACGATTTACGGAAAAAACCTAAAATACGGTAATCACAAGACTTATCGGAATAGGGGCCGAAAAACTTGAAAAAATTGAGGAATTTCAGGAATTTTTGTTGGAGTTTATCGAAACTGGGAAGATTTTCAGGTTTTACTTTCTAGAGGCTTTTTAAAAAGATTCCCGGTTTTTTGAGTGAGAATGGATTTCCAGTCAAAAACATACCTTTGCTTTGCGTTAAAGGTGGAACTCAGAAGTTCCCGGTAATATTCGGGGTCCTCAATCAAGCGGCCTATTTTAGATGCCAAAACTTCGGGGTTGTCAGTGGGGAAATGCTGTTCCGGATTCGGGATGACTTCCATATTTTCCGGAATGGCGCTCACCAGGCAGGGAACCTCGCAGGTGGCCGCCTCCAGGAGAGATTCCGACATTCCCTCCCTGAAGGAGGGAAGAACGAACAGATCGGTCCCTTGGATCAGCGTCCGGGCGTCGTTCCTCCAACCGGGAAAGAGGGTGCGGTCTTGGAGTCCAAGGTTTTGGGAAATCCGGATCAGGCGCTCTCGGTCCTTGCCGTCTCCTAGAACCAATAACACTGTATGAGGTCGGCTGATTTTCGCAAAAGCGGAAAGAAGGCTTTCAATGTTTTTATGGGGCTCGAGTAGGCTGGCCGTGGCCACAACAAAATAGTCCGATCCGAGTGAAAACTCATTGAGCAATTTTGATCTCTGTACTTTCTTATTGAATTGAATTTCATCCACGTTATTGGTCAATACTTCTATATTTTTTGCTTTTCGACCATATTCGCGGCTCCATTCGGCTTTGCTTCCTTCGGAATTTGCGATCAGTAAATCCGAGCCGGATAGGCCCAGTTTTTCCATGGTTCTTTCCACGGAGTATAAAAAAGGATTCATCTTGCGGCTTCCCGTCATGAATCGGGGTTTGGACAATATGAGTGTCTGCATGGGGATGCCCTTCAACCATCTCCCGGGAAGGGAAAGACAGGCATAGACCGGAGAAACTGCTGAGATCAAGTCGATGTTTAATTTTAAAGTCAAAAAAAGTATGTACCAGGGAGATACGGTGAAGAAATAGAGCCAGAAAAAAAACGTTTCATGTTTAGCAGGGGAGGGGAGGATGTGATCGATATGGTTTTGGTGTGAATAGGGGAGCGGTTCAACGGAAACGGTGTGGACCTCCCAGCCTTTTTCCAGGAAAGCCTGAATTTTCATATCTATCCGCTTGCAAAATCCGCCGGGCTTGTGTTTGTAATAAACCGTGAGAATTTTTAAAGGAGCTTCCATTGCTGTTTCGGTTTGTTTTGAAGGGTTATCTGTTTTTCTTTTCAGAAAGGATTTTAGTGTAAAGCTCCTTCAATTGAACGGCCTGGCTGTCCCAGTCGCCGAATTGTTCTGCCACGGTTTTTCGTGCCATGTTCCCCATCCGTTCACACATATTTTTTTCCCGGATCAGCAAACGCAGGTATTCTGTCAAGCCTTCAGAGGATCGTGGTTCGATAAGGATACCGTTCTCACCGTTTTTTATGATCCCGGGAATGCCTCCTACCTGGCTCGCGATAATTGGAAGGCCGCAGGCCATGGCTTCTAAAAGAATATTGGGAGTTCCTTCGGATAGACTGGGCAGTACGAAAATATCGGCGGTGTTCAGCCAGGTTGGAATGGTGTGCTCATGTTGAAATCCCGTCAGTGTGACATATAATTCCAGGTTCAATTCTTCAATAAGGGAGACCAGAGAGGACCGCCATTCCCCATCGCCCACCAGGATAAGTTCTATATCATTCCTGTCAGCCGTTAATTCCGGTATGGCGCGGATCAGGTAATCCTGCCCTTTAATAGGAGAAAGGCTTCCGACGGATAAAATGACCGTTTTGTTCGAAGAAATTTTTAAAACTTTCCGGGCTTTATATTTGTCGGAGGGGTGAAACGATTCCAGGTTGATCCCGTTAGGGATCACGGAGATTTTTTCGTCCGGAACCCCGATCCGCTTCAATTCCTCTTTAAATTGATGATTTTCACAGACGATGGCGTCTGTTTGCATCATAAGCTTTGCGAATATCCTCGACAGGAAAGGGGTTTTTGTGAAAAGGATATCCGATCCCAATAACCTAGCGAACACAGGAGTTTTTCGTATGAATTTTACCACGATCGCTACGAGGGCGCTCACGGACCAGAAAGTTTGGATGACCTGGGATCGCCTGGCTTCCCTTAGCGCGGCGTACAGATAGGAAATGCATAAGAATGGGAATTGCAGGAGACGCAAGGGATTTTTCCGGATTCGCCCTATCATACCAGCCCCGTATGTCAACGACTGCCAGTTCGAGGGAAAATATTTAAACTGCTTCACGGGGAATCCGGTCCAATTTCCGGAAAAGTCCGTTTCCTGATCATGGGGAACGACAGCGTTGATATCGCACCCGGCTTTTTTGAGTCCCTGCGCGAATTTTAAAACGAAGTTTCCTGCGTAATCACCCTCAAAGCGGGGGAATGAGGTGGTCAGTAATGCGATTTTCAGATTTTGAGTTGAAGGTTGGGGGTCGGTCATTCTGAGTATTGGATTTGATCAATGCAGTTTTCTGATGCCGAAAGTTTCCCGGAACAGATTCTTCATGACAAAAAGGATGTTTTCCTTTTTCTCGGTCAACCTTCTTAATGTATAGGGAAGCCAGGACTTGCCATAAGGAACATAGATCCGGACCTGATATCCTTTATCCAGGAGGATTTTCTGTAGGTCCCGCCTCACCCCATAGAGCATCTCAAAATAAAAGGATCGCCGGTCGATATTTTCGCGGTGGACGAACGAAAGGATTTCCGTCAGGAGATATTCATCATGAGTGGCGATGGCGGGTTGAAATCCGTTTTTGATCAGCTTATAGGTGTGCTTTAAAAAATTCTCACGAATATCGTCCATGTCCTGGTATGCGATATCGGGGGGCTCCTTGTACGCCCCTTTGCACAGCCGGACCGACACTCCCGCATCAATCATGGTATCGACGTCTTTTCCCGTCCGGTACAGATAAGCCTGCAGGGCCTGGCCCAGGTTCTTATGCCTGAAATGCATTTTGAGGCACATGTCGAGTATCGGCTGGGTATGACGTGAACCTTCTATATCGAACCGGACGGTATTTGTACCGGCTCCCTCAATGATCTCCTCGATGTTGCTTTCACAAAGGGTGAGGTCTATGTCCAATCCCATCTGGGTCAATTTGACGGAAAAATCCATTGGGTGAGGGGATTCCCTGACATGATCCAGAAGATCGAGGTAGGCTAGCTTTGCCCTAAGAGCTTGGTCAGCCCGGTACACATTTTCACCCAGAACGTCTACGGTGGATAAAAAACCGGAGTTGTAGAGATGGTCGATGGATTTCAGCGCGGTCTGAAGATCTTCTCCGGCGATGAACCTCTTGGCAAAGGGATACAGGATATGCATGGGAGATCCTCCAGAAAACCAAAGGTAAAATTACGACTTTGTTTGTCCCATTCCTTCATAAATAATATACATTCAGTTTGGCAAAAAGGAATTAAATCTTTGAAAAACTACGATATCATGGCCACAAGGGCATTTAAAAATATTGAAATAGAGGGAACATTGGAGTATATGATTGTTAATAGTCGGAGGTGAGATATGGGACCGAGTTCAATTTTGATGCTAGGCCTGTCCGGTGTAATTGTGGTTGCAATTATCTATTATTTCTATTCCAAAGGCGGAGCAGGTTGATTGTGGGGATATGTTTAACCAAGCAGAAAGGCCGGGTTTTTATAGCCCGGCTTTTTTTAATGGGCCTTTGCGGTCACGATTTGCTTCCAAGTGATGGAGGGTTGGTCTTTCAGGATGCGTGGATTTATTTTCATTGCGGTTTTTAAGGGCTTAATCGCCCTTCGATAATGGCCGAGTTTAAGATGCGTCAGCCCGAGGGTGTAATGGGCGTTCGCATGGCCCGGGTCAAGGCGGGTCGCCTCCATCAAGGATCTCAAGGCCTCCTTATAACGATTGGAAAGATAATAGGATAAAGCCAGGAAATAATGCACCTCAGTGTTGTCGGGGTCGGATTTTATGGAATTCTGGTAATACAGGCTGGCTTCCTGGTGGCGTTCCTGGGCGGCATGGGCCAAGGCCAGTTTAAAATTAGCTTCCGGAAAATCGGGATACAGGCGAATCGCCTCTTTTAAGGACGCAATTTTTTCCTGTCGTTTCCCCAGAGCTCCATAAGTAAGGCCGAGATAAAAATGGGCCTCGTGCAATCGAGGTTGGAGCTCTATAGCCCTTTTTAAGGGCGCCAGCGCTTTCTGATAGTCTCCCACTATTAAATAACTGGCTCCCAGGGTGAAATTCAATTGGGCGTTGTCGCGGTCTTTTCCCAGGGAATCCCTCATTGAGGGGGTATCAGATTCTGAAGGATTCGAAATAGCCCATGAACTCAGAGCCGGCAGGATTAAAATGATAGATATAATAAGTATCCGTTTCATTTCTTTCCGGGCAAAATTTTCTATGGTGTACTTTAACCATTCAAAAAATTGAAGTAAAGAAAGAAGTTTTAAAGTAAATGTTATCAATCGATTTTGCATTAATATGAGCATTCAGATTTTTTTCGGTTGCAGGTGGAATGGAAAGCGCAAAAATTTCAAATAACTGATGGATAGTTTTTTGACAGGCTTCGGACAGGAGGCCATAAAGCATAAATCGGTTTTTCTCATTTATGGACATTTTGTGAAATTTGGAAATCCTATTTTATTGAGAAAACGCATGACAGGCAATGTAGGTGTCCTTGTCCCCCGATTTTTTCGGGTATTCGGATCGGCATTTTTTCGCTAACGCCGATTCTTTTGGTTCTTTTAGATAAATAGGACACCGTGGATGAAAATGGCAGCCGGTCGGTGGATTGAGGGGTGAGGGGACATCGCCCACGAGGGGTTCAAAAGGTTTTCTTTCTTCTAATTTAGGGATCGATTCGAGAAGGGAAAGGGTATAAGGATGTTTGGAATTCTCGAATATCGCATTCACATCGGCATATTCCACGATTCTCCCGAGATACATGATGGCCACCTTGTCCGCCATGTATCGCACCACGTTTAAATTATGGGTGATGAATAAATAGGTCAGACTCCTTTTTGCCTGAAGTTCTCTCAACAGGTTCAGGACCTGCGCCTGCACCGAAACGTCCAGGGCGCTCGTGGGTTCGTCCAGAACGAGAAACTCTGCCTCCAGGATCAGCGCGCGCGCGATGGCGATCCGTTGCCGCTGGCCCCCTGAAAATTCATGCGGGTACCTGTCCGTGATCGACGCATCCAATCCCACTTCTTTTAACACATTTCGAATTTTACGTTCCTTTTCGTCCGGGGTTAGATTGGGGTAATGAACGTGCAAACCTTCCGACACGATGTCTTCTATGGTCATTCTCGGCGATAAGGATCCCATCGGGTCCTGAAAAACCACCTGCATGTGTTTGCGGATTTTTTTCAACTCCTCGGTTTTCAATTTCATCACATCCTGGTTGTTAAACAGTACTTCCCCCCGGCCTTCCCGATTGAGCCGGAGAAGAGTCTCCCCCAGGGTGGTTTTCCCGCAGCCGGATTCCCCCACCAGGGCCAGGGTGGAACCTTTCATGATTTCCAGGTCCACATCGTCCACCGCCTTGATGTACGAAGCGATCTGTAGAAAAACCCCTTTCCGGACCGGAAAGTGGGTTTTAAGGGAGCGGACGGTGATCAGGTTCTGTTTTCCACGCATTCTTTCCGGTGCGAGGATTTTTTCCCTGTCCTTCTCAATTTTTCCGCCGGCCCCGTCATTAAAAAGATGACAGACCACCCGATGCCCCGGCTCTATTTGATGGGTTACGCTTTCCCTGTTCCGGCAGATATCCATCACGAAATGGCAGCGGTCGGCGAACAGGCAGCCCTCCCCGTAATCAGTAGCGGAGGGAACCAGCCCGGGAATTGTATTCAACAGGTAAGGGGAGTCCCCCGGCTTGGGTATGGAATCGAAAAGCCGCCGGGTGTAAGGATGTGACATGTTTTTGAATATCTGGTCCCGGGAACCTTGTTCCGCCACTTTCCCGGCGTACATGATGCAAATCTGGTTGGCCATCTGGTTCACGATTCCCATGTCATGGGTGATGAGCAGAATGCTCATCCCGTTCTCTTTTTGCAGGTCTGCCATCAAACGCAATACCTGAGCCTGGATGGTTACATCCAGGGCGGTGGTCGGTTCATCGGCGATCAGCAGTTTGGGTTCGCACGCCAGGGCCATTGCGATCATCACCCGCTGCTTCATGCCGCCGGAAAGTTCATGTGGATAATTATCGATGCGGTTGTGCGGATCGGGAATCCCCACATGGTCCAGGAGCTCAATGGCCCGTTTTCGGGCGGGGCCGTGCTGAATTTTCCGGTGCTGCCTTAGGGGCTCCTCCAACTGGTTTCCGATTCGGAAAAGAGGATTGAGTGAGGTCATCGGTTCCTGGAAAATCATGGTAATATCGTTTCCCCTGAGGGTCCTCATCTCTTCCTGGGAAAGGGAAGACAGATTTTTTCCGTCGAAAACTATTTCCCCTGAGGGATGATAACCGTTTTCGGCAATCAGGCGGATAATCGAAAAAGCGGTTTGCGTTTTCCCGCATCCGGATTCTCCCACCAGGGCCAGGGTTTTTCCCTGCTCCAAATCGAACGAAACGCCGTCCACCGCCTTGGCGGTTTCATCGAATCCAACCTTAAAGTAAGTTCTTAAATTATTTACTGCAAGTTTCATAATTAAACCTAAACTGATTTCCTGGGATCGAAGGCGTTTCTCACCCCCTCGCCAACAAAAGTCAAAATCGTCAGGGTGAGAGTCAGGACCGTGAAGGTGGGCAGAATGATCCATATGGCCTGCAGGTTATTCTTCCCCTGAGCCAGCAATTCTCCCATGCTGGGAGCCGGCGAGGGGACACCCAGGTTCAAGTAATCCAGGCTGACCAGGGCCAGGATTCCGGCTGTGACCTCGAACGGGAAAAAGGTAACGACCGGGGTCAGGCCATTCGGAAGGATATGGCGTCGCATGATGGAAAAATGGGACACGCCCATGGCTTTTGCGGCTTTGACATACTCGAAATTCCGGATCTTCAAAAACTCCGCCCTGATGTAAGCGGCGATTCCCATCCAGGCCGTCAAATTCAGAATCACGAATAATAAAAGAACGGAGGGAACCAGAAAAGAACTTAAAATTATTAGGATATAAAGACGGGGGATGGAGCCCCAGATTTCCGTCAGACGTTGTCCGATTAAGTCCACCCATCCACCGAAAAAGCCCTGGGTCCCACCGATCAGACATCCCAGAATGGTTCCCGTTATGGCCAGGGAAATTCCGAAGATCATGGATATTCTGAAACCGTAAATCAACCGGGCGAGGATGTCTCTTCCCCGGTCGTCCGTTCCAAGGTAATGTCCGTCCACCCAGGAAGATTCAATAAAGTCCCGGTTTTTCGACCCCGGGGTGTCGTAAGGGGCGGCTAAGACAACATTTCCCGCCTGGCTTTCGGTTGGGATATACTTGTAATCGTAATGGACCGGGGGCCAGACCATCCAGTAATCCCTGGCGGTGGTCCGGGTTTTGGCAACGGATTCCTGCAATTCCCGATCCTCTGGTGTTGAAGAAACTTCATCCTCAAAATCCTCAAGGCCCAGCGTGAAAGATGCTTCTTGTTCGGCCGGATTTTCCCTCTGCGGGTTCGGATTTGTACTTTCTTCTTCAAAATCCTCCAGGTCCAGGCCGAAGCCGGATGAATTCTCCATCACATTTTTCTTTGTTGGGGGTTCTGAGTGGTCCGGGCCAACACCGAAAAGGATTCGGGTAAAACGAGCGGATTTGTAGTCGGGTTCGCTGGGGAGGGACCCCCCGAAATCCTTTTCACTATAAGTAAAAAATATCGGGAAATAGGATTTCCCCTCAACCACCAGGAGGATGGGCCTCACATTGCAAACCAGTTCCGCCGGAAACGTGATCAGAAACGCTGCCGCCAGGAGAAGAAAACTGATATAAGCTCTCTTATCGTTTTTAAAACGTTTCAGTTTGACCTGGAGGTCTTTATTTATTTTCATTTGTCCATCCTGTTGCCGAAGAGTGCCTTTGCTCCGGGTGCTTCTGATTGAATGTTTTTCATTAACCCTGTGATTCTTCGAAAGAAATCCTGCGGTCGATCAGTACGTATGAGAGGTCGGTCACCAACTGTCCCACCAGGGCCATCAGCGAAAAAATAAACAGGGTGCCTAGAACAATCGGGTAATCTCTCTGGATGACCGCCTGAAAGGAGAGGAGGCCGAGTCCGTCCAGGGTAAAAATCTGTTCAATCAAGAGCGATCCGGCGAAGAACATGGCTAGAAAAGCGATCGGGAATCCCGTAACCAGTGGTATGAGGGAGTTTTTCAGGATATGTTTGAAGAGGATGGTCTTTTCCGGCAGTCCCTTCGCCCTGGCTGTGATAACATACTGTTTTCTCATTTCTTCCAGGGTGGCGTTTTTGGTCAGCATGGTGAGGGTGGCGAACCCTCCCAGCACATAACAGAAAAGCGGCGCGGCCAGATGATACAGATAGTCCGTCAGTTTCTGCCAGAAAGTCCAGTCTTCATAACCGGGCGCTCCCGCGGAAGTCAGCCCCGCTAGAGGAATGAGGTGAATGATGGCCCCGTCTCCGGGGCCCAGAAACACGATCACAAAGATTCCCAGGACGAATCCGGGAATACTGTATCCGATCAAAACGATCAGGCTGGTGACGGTGTCGAAACGGGTTTCGTGTTTGACCGCCTTAGCGATTCCGAGAACGATGCAGATGCTGTATATGAGGAAGAAACTCGTTACTCCAAGGGAAGCGGAAACCGGAAGTTTTTCTATTATCAGTTCCAGGACCGACTTGTTCCTGTAAAAAGAATTGCCGAATTTGAAAACGAGAAATCCTTCCCAATTGTCGTAATCCGTCAGACGGTCCCAAAACGGGGCGTCGTTGTTTTTCGGGGAATACCAGAGGAAGGTTCTCAGATACCTTTCCCACAGGGGACGGTCGAGATTGTAGATTTTTTTTAGCTGTTCCAGGTGTTTCGGGTCCAACTCTCCCAGTTTTGCGCCCTGCCGGTCCAAGGCGCCTCCTCCGGCCTCGGTCAGGGTTTCCGCATGGCCCCGGAGCAAGGATTTCATCTGATCGACGGGCCCGCCGGGGACGAATTGTACGATAATGAAGGTGATCGTCACGATACCGATCAGGGTGGGAAACATCAACAGTAATCGGCGGATGATATAGCTGATCATGGGCTTATTAATGGCGTAGTGGTTGTAACACCTATTCGACGACGAACCGGTTGCAGAGGATAAAAACAACTTTTCTAAATGGAAAGTTTATTAATAACACACATAATGGCCTTTCCGGGAAAACCCTAATTATCAGATGCGCGTTATGAATGGTTTTAGAAAAAATTTTTGGGTCCTGTTGGTCGTTGTGTCAGTATGGACAGTCATGCCCGCGGAGGGCTCCGTGAAGCAAGAACAACGCTGGTACAATCTGGGGCCCCAGGGGGAGGTGACATTGGACTTGTATTTTTTCTGGTCCAAAAAATGTACCCATTGTGAAAAAGCGCTGCCGTTCGCAGAAAACCTGTCGACCACTTATCCCTGGTTGGAACTGTTTTCGGTCCCGGTCGACGAACATCCGGAAAACTCGGAACTGTTTTCCCAGATGGCAACGGCATTGGGACAGGATAGTATCATTGTCCCAGCGTTCGTATTCTGCGATAGCATCCTCATGGGATATCAGGATGACGCTACCACCGGGAAATTTTTAGATAAAAAACTTTTACTCTGCCGGGAAAATATTTCCTGGATGCTCGCTGAAGGTTTGGACCACCTGCCGAAA
>JAYZAN010000005.1:0-7493 GCA_036339675.1 Nitrospinota bacterium | reverse complement strand
GCCGTGCCCCTGGAACCGGGGGAGCATGTTGTCGAATTCAGTTATAAACCTGTGGGTTTCCGCGCTGGCATAATAACCAGCATAGGCGCCTTCCTTGTTTTCATAATGACAATAGTCTGGCTGCATCGGAGAGGCGGGGAGCGAATCCGATGAATGAGGATTTAGATTCAGTTTCCAAAGGCCATCTAGTCCCGCAGGTTTCAAAAGATTTTTTGGCAGCCCTTTTTTTATTTCTTTTGATCATCGGTTTTTTCTTTCCAGTCCTGTTTCAGGGAAAGACTTTCTTCTTTCGCGATATTTTTCGGGCCAATCGTTTCTACAGGGCGGTCCAACTTAAGGAAGGCACTCATACGATTGAGTTTTTGTATGAACCCGAGGGTTTTCGGATGGGGATTGTAATAGCGGCATCGGTTCTAATTCTTCTATTGACCTCCATCCCGATACCTGCGATCAGCCGAAGAATTTTCAATAGATAGATTCGTTATTTAGGGATAAACTATTATTCTTAAGAAATTATTCTCATTGTCCCGAGAGGTTTTATGAAACTGGTCAGCTTGTTGCCGTCGGCGACGGACATTGTGGCCCGGTTGGGTTTGGAGTCCCATCTCGTCGGCATCTCTCATGAATGCGATTATCCGGAATCGATCACCCACCTTCCCCGGGTCACGTCCTCATCGGTGAAGGTGGATGGAACCAGCGGTTCCATCCATGAATCGGTGCAGAAGTTATTGGAAAAGGCGCTCACGGTTTATGACCTGGATATAGAGAAGTTGAAAGAGTTGCAACCCGATTACCTGATCACGCAGGACCTTTGTGATGTTTGTGCTGTTTCCTTCGATCAGGTAGAAACCGCCTGTAGGGAAGTGTTGGATCATGACACTAAAATAATTTCCCTGCATCCGCACCGCCTGGAGGATGTCTGGGAAGACGTCCAACGCGTGGGGGAAACCCTTGGGGCTACTGAGGCGGCTGAAAGTTTTCGGAAAGACATTCAGCAACGGATCGAATTTATCCGACAACGCGTTCCAGCCGGTGGACATTCGAAACCGGAAGTGTTGACGATCGAATGGTTCGATCCGTTTTTTATAGGCGGGATGTGGGTTCCGGAAATGATCGAGATCGTGGGAGGAGCAGCTCTTCTGGCAGCAGCCGGGAAAAAGGCCCGTTCCCTGGGAAAAGAACAGCTTGGCGATATCAACCCCGATGTAGTGGTCGTGAAACCCTGCGGTTATTCACTGGAGAAAACTCTCGCCGAATTTGAGGATTTGAAAAAAACCCTGCCCTGGAAAAACTGGAATGCTGCCCGGAACCACAGAATTTATCTGGTAGACGGAAATACTTATTTTAATCGCCCCGGCCCGCGCATCATGGATTCGCTGGAAATACTCGCCTTTTGCGTCCATCCCGAAGGTTTTCCTGAGTTCGGAGAGAAATACCATAAAGGAATGATTCGCCTGGAGCCGCAATTCCGGCTTCCCGGCTCATGAAAACCCCCTTATTTGGTTTTGGACCTGATGAGGTTCCACCCGTGACGAGATCTCTGGACTCCCATGTTTCTCGAATCATTATCTTATTGAATTTAAAGGGTTAATTGGGTATAATAGCCTGATGAGAATTGAAAAGGATTTCCTCATTATTGGAAGTGGTGTCGCCGGTTTGACCTTCGCGTTAAAGGTGGCGGATTTTGGTTCGGTCGCCATCATCACCAAGGACGAACTGGAGGAGTCTGCCACCAAGTACGCTCAAGGCGGCATCGCGTCTGTGATGACGGACGATGATTCCTGCGATCTTCATGCCACAGATACGCTCGAGGCGGGAAGGGGGATCTGCAAGGAGGATGTCGTCCGCATCATCTGCCGGGAAGGGCCGCCACGGGTGAGAGAGTTGATCAATCTGGGAGCCCAGTTCACCCGCACCGATGAAAAGGATTATCACTTGAGCCATGAAGGCGGCCATTCCAAGCACCGGATTCTCCATGCCAACGACCTCACCGGGTGGGAAATTGAACGGACCCTTATAGAGGCCGTCAAGAGCAAGAAAAACATTGAAATTTTTTCCTACCATATGGTGATCGACCTAATTTCACGCGCTAGATTGGACAGGTCCGTCAGTCTGGGCGGTAGCGAAGACGAATTGGTGGGCATGTATGTCCTGGACGCCAATAAAAACCAGGTATGTACGTTTGTGGGAAAATCTGTCATTCTCGCATCCGGTGGCGCCGGGAAAGTTTATCTTTATACCTCAAATCCGGATACCGCAACCGGGGACGGCATAGCCATTGCCTATAGGGCTGGCGCGAAAATCGCCAACATGGAGTTTTTTCAATTTCATCCCACCTGCCTGTATCACCCCAAGGCGAAGTCTTTTCTGATTTCAGAGACCCTTCGAGGCGAGGGCGGCATCCTGCGTTTGAAAGATGGCGAAACGTTTATGGAAAAATACCACACTTTGGGATGCCTGGCTCCCAGGGATGTGGTGGCCCGGGCCATAGATTTTGAAATGAAAAAAAGTGGAGATGATTGTGTGTATCTCGACGCGACCCATATCGAAGGCTACCGCTGCCGGGAGCGCTTTCCGAATATCTATCAGGCCTGTTTGAATTTTGGGTTCGACATGACCAAAGAGCCTGTCCCCGTTGTTCCGGCGGCCCATTATATGTGCGGGGGTCTGGTGGTGGATGTGAACGGGCAGACCAATATCCGCCGCTTCTTTTCCAGTGGTGAGGTTTGTTATTCCGGTTTGCACGGGGCCAATCGCCTGGCTTCGAATTCCTTGCTTGAGGGGTTGGTCCTTTCGCACCGGGCGGCGGCAAAAGCCATTGAATGCGTGAAGGACTCTTTCCCATCGGAACTGGCCCGGTCGATCCCGGAATGGGACAGCGGCAGTGCGGTCGACAGCGACGAGTCGGTCGTGGTTTCCCATAACTGGGATGAGATTCGCCGCCTGATGTGGAACTATGTCGGTATCGTCCGTTCCAATAAGCGGCTTCACCGGGCCCAAAGACGAATCCGCCTGCTGTTGGATGAGATCAAGGAATATTACTGGAATTTTACGATCACCAAAGACACCCTCGAATTGAGAAACATCGCTATCACCGCCGAATTGATTATTAAAGGAGCCCTCGAACGCAAGGAAAGCCGCGGTCTTCATTTCAACCTCGACTATCCCGATGTCGACGATGAAAACTGGGCCCGCGATACCGTTTTTCAAGGTAAACCGCAACCGTTGATCACCAAAACCAGAGAGAAAACCATTTCCAATGACTGAAAAAACTTTTCCGAATTTACTGCGCGATTTCCTGGGGATCCTAGCCCTGGCCTTCACGTTATTTGCCATCATTTCGCTGGTGACCTATTCCCCGCAGGATCCTTCACTGAATAAGGAATTTTCCCGGTCCGTAAAAGTGGAAAACCTGGGCGGATTGGTGGGCGCCTACATTTCCGACGGACTGGCACAGACCTTCGGAAGCGGGGCGTTTTTCTTTCCCCTCGTGACACTCATCCTCGGATGGGCGTTGGTCCGCGGAAAACAGTTTCTAGCCTGGCCGGTCACTCTGGGTTCAGGCGTGTTGCTTTTGGTTTCAGTTTGCACCATGGTGGGTGTTCAGTTTCTGGAAGACCCGTTTTTCACCACCGCGATCAAACCCGGGGGAATGGTAGGAACCTTTCTGAGTGATTTTCTTGTTCGGTGGTTGAACCTTGTAGGTGCGACCCTGTTTCTGGTCACCATGATCTTTCTGTCCCTTCTGGCCATGACGGGTTTATCCACCAATTCACTGATCGATTTAAAAATAAAGGCTCTGAAAGTTGGTTGGCAGGGAGTCTGCCGGGCCGCGGGTTATATAGTGACTTCCGTTAAGGGACAGCTCCCTAAAATTAAAACATGGATAGAGGCGATAAAGGTTCAGTTCCAGGAGAAGACCCGGCAACCCGTTGTCCAGGAACCAGTGATCGTCACACCCAAGATTTCCCTGGAGCCTCAAAAATCGCTCCTAAAACCCGCCCAGAAAAAAGAGAACAAAAAGGAAGAAAAAGAAACCTTTATGGTCCGTGAAGAATTTCCGGTTAAGGGCGCCAAGGGCGATTATAAAATACCTCCCCTCAGTCTGTTGAACGATCCCCCTCCCTCGGAAGGCCATGAGCAGATTCGGGAAGAGATTCTGGAAAAAAGCAAAATTCTTGAACAGAAACTCGCCGACTTCGGGATTCAGGGACGGGTGGTCCAGGTTCTGCCGGGACCTTTCATCACCTTGTTCGAATTCGAACCGGCTCCGGGAATCAAGGTGAGCCGCATCCTGTCTCTTTCTGATGATCTAGCGCTGGCCATGCGCACAGTCAGCCTTAGAATCCTTGCCCCCGTTCCCGGTAAACCCGTGGTGGGGATTGAGATTCCAAACTCCAAAAGGAAAGTGGTCTCTTTCAAGGAAATCGTTTCTTCTCCCGCGTTTTCCGAATCCGAATCCAAGCTGTCCATAGTTGTCGGCAAGGATAATATCGGGGAGCCCATCGTTCAGGACCTAGCGACCATTCCTCACCTATTGATCGCGGGTTCCACCGGGTCCGGGAAAAGCGTGGGACTCAATAGCATGATCTGCAGCATCCTCCTCAATGCCAGTCCCGAGGAAGTCAAGATGATCATGATCGATCCGAAAATGCTGGAGTTGTCGATGTATGACGGGATTCCCCATCTGATCGCACCCGTGGTGATCAATCCCAAAAAGGCCGCCGCGGCGCTTCAATGGGCGGTGAACGAGATGGAAACCCGTTACAAGATCATGGCCGAAAGGGGCGTCCGGAACATCAGCGGGTTCAATGCACTGGCCGAACGTTTGCAAAAGGAATACGATGAGGAACTTAAAAAACGGGAAAGTAAAAAACGTGCGATCAAACCTTCTGATGAGGAAGAGGACGACCTGGAAGAAGACGACCTGCCAGAACCGCCCACGAAACTCCCCTATGTCGTGGTTGTGATCGATGAGTTGGCGGATTTAATGATGGTGGCTTCCAAGGGCGTTGAAGATGCGTTGACCCGTCTGGCCCAGATGGCCCGGGCGGCGGGAATTCATCTGATCGTTGCCACTCAACGACCCTCCGTGGATGTGTTGACCGGAATCATCAAAGCCAATTTCCCGTCCAGAATGTCCTTTAAGGTCACCTCCCGGGTGGATTCCAGAACCATCCTCGACGCCATGGGCGCGGAAAAACTGCTCGGAAAAGGAGACATGTTGTTCATGCCGCCGGGCACCAACCGGTTGTTCCGTATCCATGGAGCCATGTTGGGCGACGAAGAGATCAACCGCATCATCAATTTCATCAAGCAACAGAAAAAACCTGAATACAAGGAAGATATCTTCCAGGCGGTTTCTGTTGAAGAAACATTCGAAGGCGGGGAGGAAGAAGAGTATGATGAAAAATATGATGAGGCGGTGGCACTGATCGCCAAAGATAAGCAGGCTTCCATTTCTTACATTCAAAGAAGGTTGCGAAGAGGGTATAACCGGGCTGCACGAATCATTGAAATGATGGAAAAAGAGGGTTTGGTTGGACCTTCCGACGGTGTGAAACCGCGCGAAGTTTTTGTTCAGCCCATCTCCCTCGATCAATAGACCTGGGGGCAATGTGCTGTTCCGAAACCCACAAAACAGCCGTGGAATGAACCCCTCCGTTTCTCCAAACCGTTTTTCCGGACAATCTTTCCATAAGTTTTATGCTGTTGCTCTGCTTGCAGCAATTTTCCTGCTGAATTTTACTTCAATCGGCTATGCCGGAATCTACTCCTATAAGGATGAAAATGGAGCTATCCATTTCACCGACGATCTTTCTAAGATTCCCAAGAAGTATAGAAAACACGGGCAGGGATTTAAAAAGCACGAGGAAAAATTCCAGGCACCAGAAAATGTTGAACCACCCGCTCCCTTCGAGTTGGGCGGGGTTTCCTCCACCAGGCAGGAGGAGTATGATATCCCTTTGACCTTCACCGGGGGAGGCAACTTCCTGGTTGAGGTGACCTTCAATGGGTCAACCAAGGCCAATCTAATGGTGGATACCGGTGCCTCCATGGTGACTATCTCTGAAGGATTAGCTAAAAAACTCGGGTTGAATTTCGGCACTCGTTCGCCGCGAATGCCGTTTTCCACTGCCGGTGGGAAGATTTGGATGCCGGTGGTGGCCCTCGATTCGGTTCAGGTTGGAAATGCGGCAGTCAAGATGGTCGAGGCCACTGTCAATAATAAGATGGGAGAGGAGGGTGGTTTGTTGGGAATGAGCTTTCTGGGCGATTTTAGAATGGAGATCGATCAAACAAACTCCAAAATGATTTTGAAAGATCTCAATAAACCCGGGGATATTCTCTGGGACGGCAAACCGGAAACCTGGTGGCGCTCGAAATTTTTCTATTATAAAGACCGTGCCAGCAAACTCGAACAGCAATCCGCCCAAAATGAAGTGGTCAACCCTTCCATGTCCCATATATTTTTAAGACTGTCAAAATTTTACCAAAAACTCCAGCAGAAACTGGAACGGCGCGCTTCGCGTGCGGGAGTCCCGCAACGGTTCCGGTAATTCTGGATCGCTCATGGACTGACGGGAGTTCCATGAATTTTTAGATTTCTAGAATGCAGACCCAATCCCATTCCTCAGGCGTGAGCGGGTGTTCTTCCGAATCCAAATATCTCCTTGTCTTTCTGGGAGCCAGTAACCTGGGCCGGGGTTTTACCGCGTTGTCAAATTGTCTTGTCAAGGCGCTTTCTCCTCATCCGGTCGAAATCATCAACGCTTTTGGTCCCGGCCGCGGGTACTGTGCGAAAGGGGGACTCCTCTTTGTCAAATATCCTCCGGTCTGGGGGGAGGACATCCGGCTTTTTATCCGGGAAAAAGCCCGCGATTGTTCCCGAATCCTGGTTCTGGTCACGGATATCGGCAACGATATCATGTACGGTGTGCCCGCGGAAGATGTCATCCGCTGCCTAGAGAATATTTTCAGGGAATTTAAAAATTTAAATGCGCATCTTCTGGTCAGCGCCATTCATGTTGATCTGGAAAATGACTTGAATGAAACTTACTTCAGGATTCTACGAACTTTTTTTTACCCTAGAAGCCACGTCAAGTTTGCCACCGCCGCCGCCTCGGTCAAACAGATCAACCGGTTTCTTGAAAATTCCCGAAATGGGCACATCCATCTCCTCAAGGGAATGAAGGAGTATGCGGGGGTAGACAAGATCCATTACAGTCTGAGCAAAAGCCATAAAGGGTGGTCACGGGTGGCGGAAGAGGCATTCAGGATGCTGGATTGCCCAACCCAAAAACGCATAAACCTTCTGCACATGGTTCATTCGATTTTTTCATATCTCTACAGGTTGATTTTTTTGGATGTTCTGCGGCTTCATAAAAAGACGGAAGGCTCATTTTAAGGATAACCAATGGGACCCGTACGCGCTGTGACAAGGTTGGTGCTTCTTATCGCCGTATATTGCCTTTTTGGTTTGATCGGGCTTC
>JAYZAN010000004.1:0-9420 GCA_036339675.1 Nitrospinota bacterium | reverse complement strand
GAAAGATTTCGATTCTGCTTTAAACGTATTTGAAAAGGTCGTTGATCAATATTCCGACGGGGACCAGGCGAAAACCGCCCGTAAATTTATTGGAGAATTGAAGGGCCGGGCAGCCGTCAAGACAGACGAAAAAGAGGTCCTTGCTGAAAAACCCGGCAAATCGGAAGCAGCTCTTCTGAAAAATATCATCTATTCCTCCAATTTCGGAGTGACACGGATCATCGCCCATACCAGTTATCCAGTACGGTTTTCCCATAATCGTCTCTCCAATCCCGACCGGGTTTATGTGAACTTGGCCAATTCCAGGATGGACCCGCGCCTTACCAACAGTTTCGATATCAAGGATAAACTCCTTAACCGGGTGCGCGTCAGCCAGTTCGACAGCGGCACCTGCCGTCTGGTCCTGGACCTCAATCCCGTTAAAGGGTTGAAAGTATCCACCCGCAGGGAGGGTCCTCGTGTGGTTATAGAGGTGTTGGAACCTGGGAAACGGGTTCGGATTAAAAATATTCCTGCGAAGCGCCAGAAGAAGGCGCAGGTTGCCAAAAAAGTTGAAAAGCCCGCAACGAAAATTCTGGAGAAATACGCAAGGAAGGAGGATACTCCCGTGATCGTGATCGATCCCGGTCATGGCGGAAAGGATTTTGGGGCTCAAGGCAAGAACGGACTCCTAGAAAAGGATGTTAACCTGAGCCTGTCGAAAAAGGTGGAAGCGATTCTGGAGAAAAAATATAAATACCGGGTCATCATGACAAGGACCGACGACACGTTCATCCCGTTGGACAGCCGGGGAGATATCGCCAACGAAAAAGGGGCCGATCTTTTTATCTCCATCCATGCCAACGCCGCGAAAAATTCCACCGCACACGGTATCGAAACTTATTACCTAGGTATCGGCAATAGCGAGCAAGCCCAGGAAACTGCGGCCAGGGAGAATGGCAAACTGGTTCAATCGGTCAAAGACGATCAGGTCCAGCAGATTCTTGCCAGTTTGATCAGCACGACAAAGATCAACGATTCGGCCAGATTGGCGGTCCAAGTGCAGAATAAGCTGTATAAATCCGTAAAACAAAAATACAGGGGTGTTAAAAACCTGGGCGTAAAGGAAGGACCCTTCTTTGTGCTCCACGACACCAGTATGCCGAGTATTCTGATAGAGGTTGGGTTTGTCACCAATTCTAGGGAAGAAAAGCGGCTTAAAAATTCAAAGTATCAGGACAAGCTGGCGGAAGCCATTGCTAAGGGGATATACGGATCCTTACTGGAAAAGGGTCCTACAATTTAACAGGAACCGATACCATGCCTGCTCCGCTGATTGCCATCATCGGCAGGGCCAATGTGGGAAAATCCACCCTGTTCAACCGCTTGACCCACAAAAGGACTGCGATCGTCAACGATACTCCGGGGGTCACCCGTGACCGAATCTATGGCCGCTCGGACTGGCTGGGGCGATCGTTTATGGTGGTCGATACGGGAGGGCTGGATTTCACCGCCAAATCCGATATCGAACTCAGGGTAAAAGAACAGGGGCAATTGGCCCAGGAAGAGGCTGACGGGGTGATATTCGTGGCCGATAAGCAGCAGGGATTGACTCCCCATGACCGGGAGGTGGTCGCCCAGCTCAGAAAATCGGGCAAGCCCATGTTTGTGGCCGTGAACAAGGTCGACGATTTAAAGCATGAAAGTGATATTTATGAATTCTCGTCACTGGGCGTGGAGAAGATTTATCCCATTTCCGCCGAACATGGTCAGGGAGTCGCGGAACTGATCGATGATATCGTCGCCTGTTTGCCGGCCGACCGGGAAGCAGAGGAAACCGGCGACGTGATCAAAATAGCCATCATCGGTAAACCCAACGTGGGAAAGTCCTCGCTGGTCAACAAACTTTTGGGGACGGAACGTTGCATCGTCTCCAATAAACCGGGAACCACCCGCGATGCGGTGGATTCCATGCTCGACCGGGACGATAAAAAATTTATTCTCGTGGACACGGCGGGCATCCGGAGAAAGGGTAAAACGTCCGAGCTTCTTGAAAAATACAGCATCATTATGGCGCTCAAGGCGATGGACCGTTGTGACATCGCCATTCTGATGATCGATGGGTCCACGGGGCCGACGGACCAGGATGCAACCATAGCGGGTTATGCCGATGAACGGGGCAGAGGCTGCATCATAGCCCTCAACAAATGGGATCTGGCGAAGAACCGGGGAATTTCATTCTCCGAATATGAAAAGCAAATAAAATCCCGATTGAAGTTTCTGGATTTTGCCCCGGTGATCCCTCTATCAGCTAAAACGGGGGAGGAGGTGGATCGCTTGCTGCCTAAAACCGCAGAAGTGTTTCAAGAATATTCCCGGAACCTACCCACGGCCCGATTGAACCGTTGTTTTGAGAGGGCGATTGAACGGAATCCGATCAGGGGCTACCGCGGTAAATTTGTGAAACTGTTTTATTCGACACAGGTGAAAAACCGCCCCCCGACGTTTCGGTGTTTCGTGAACCATCCCGGGGGAATACATTTTTCATACAAGCGGTATCTGGTCAACAGTCTGAGAAAAGATTTCGGGTTTTCGGGCACGCCTCTGAGGTTGATTATTTCGGGTAAAAAAGAGCGCAACTGAAAAAGGACCTCTCCTCCAGAAGCCTACACATTATCTTATCCGGGCAGGTGCAATTCCAGGATAAGAATAAAAAGTTCAAGACGTATCTTTCCAGCGGGGATATTGTCGGTGAAATCGGGGAGTTGAAGAAGTTCCGCGCCGCCAGGGCTTTTGCCTATTCCGACGATGTTTACACCGTTCGCCTGAACCAGAATGAGTTGGAACGGGTTTTTAAACTGTTTCCTTCCTTACTATGGAACGGTGTACAAGAAAATGAAGAAACTGGAAGCCACCCTTTCCTGATTTTCCTGCCTCATTTAAGTAATTGATACTTTTCCCTTAAAATCATCGGTCTATTTTTCTCTCTTGACGCCGTTATTTAGACGGATAGACTTAAGGGAACGCATGCTTGAAGCCCCTTTTAACGAGGTTTGAAATGAAACAATTTAAGCTCCAGGACATCAGGAATGTGGGACTCGTGGGTCATGGTTCTTCCGGCAAAACCTCAGTCGCCGAAGCCATTCTGTATGCAGCAGGGGTCTCAGACAGGTTGGGTAAGGTGGGGGACAATTCCTCAATTATGGACTACGATCCCGACGAGGTCAAACGCGGTTATTCGATCAGCGCTTCCGTGGCTTTTTGCGAATGGAATAAAAATAAGATCAACCTGGTGGATACTCCGGGAAACAATAATTTCATTACAGATACCCCGGCTTCGATGAGAGTGGTCGATGGAGTGGTGGTCGTCATAGGGGCCGATGAGGGTGTTCAGTTTTATACCGAAAAAGTCTGGCAATGGGCCGACGCCCTGTCGCTGCCAAGGATTGTTTTTGTAAACAAGTTGGATCATGAGAGGGCGGATCACGCTCCAGTTCTGGAGATGATTAAAAGAAAATTCAAGAAAACCCCGGTGTTGTTACAGATGCCGGTCGGAATGGGGGCCGATTTCAAGGGAATCGTGGATCTTGTTAATAACAAGTATTACACCTATGAATCCGGAGGGAAGGGACTTGGAACCGCGGGTAATCCCCCCGAGGAGCTTAAAGATGATATTGAATTGGCCCGCGGCGAGTTGACCGAATCCGTCGCGGAGGTGGATGATACCTTGGTGGAGACATATCTGGAACAGGGGGAGCTTTCTGAGGAGGAATTCCATACTGGCCTTAAAAACGGAATTGCCGAGGGGCTCCTGGTTCCCGTCTTATGCGGATCGGCGACAAACAATTTCGGGATCGATCTTCTGTTGAATACCATTCTGAATTATCTCCCGTCTCCTGACCGATGTCCGCCTGTGGCCGGGAAATCGCCCAAAGATGGGTCTAAAAACGAAAGAAAAGCCGGTGATAATAATGCATTCTCCAGCCTGGTTTTCAAAACCGTGGCCGATCCTTATGCTGGAAAGTTGACTCTATTCAGGGTTTTTTCCGGCTCCTTTAAAGCGGACTCCACCATTTACAACGCTTCCAAAGATACCCAGGAACGGGTGGGACAGATATTTTTACTCCAGGGCAAGAAACAGGTTCCCGTCCCGGAAATTTTTGAGGGGGATATGGGAACCGTTCCCAAACTGAAGGTCACCACCACCGGTGATTCTCTCACCGATCCGGCCAATGGAATCCTCTTTGATCCGATCGATTTTCCCAAACCGGTTCTTTCTCTGGCTTTGGTTCCAAAGACGAGGGGCGATGAAGAAAAAATCAGCAACGCGCTGGCCCGTTTGACCGAGGAGGATCCCTCTCTTACCGTGGAGCGGAATGCCCAGACTCATGAACTCCTGCTTTCAGGTTTGGGGCAGGTCCATCTGGATGTGACCATTGAGCGCATGAAACGGAGGTTTGGGGTGGAGGTGGACGTCAAACCTCCAAAAGTACCCTATCGGGAAACGATTCGCGGGAAAACCAAGATACAGGGGAAACACAAAAAGCAAACGGGGGGACATGGCCAGTTCGCGGATACCTGGATCGAAATTTCGCCTCTCAAAAGGGGCGAAGGATTTATTTTTGAGGACAAAATTGTCGGGGGAGCGATTCCCAAAACCTATATACCCGCCGTTGAAAAGGGCATCCAGGAGGCCATGGCTCAGGGGGTCATCGCCCATTACCCGATGGTGGACGTTAAAATCTCCCTTTACGACGGGTCCTATCATGATGTGGACTCATCGGAAATGGCCTTCAAAATTGCAGGTGCCTTGGGTTTTAAAAAAGGCGTCCTGGAATGTAAACCGGGCCTACTCGAACCCATCATGAATATAGAAGTTATCGTTCCCAGTGAATTTGTGGGGGACGTGATGGGGGACCTGAACTCCAAGCGCGCAAAAATTCAGGGCATCGATGCGAATGGAGACAATCAAAATATTAAAGCCAATATCCCGATGGCGGAAATCCTTAATTATGCCGCCGACTTGCGATCGTTGACCAGCGGGCGGGGGGTTTTCGTGATGGAATTTGATCATTACGATAATGTTCCGGAGCATCTTAGCCAGAAAATTATTAATGCAGCGAACAAAACCTACGAGGAGGCTAAAGGCTGACCGCGGTGATTTATAGGCCTCCTTTTTCTCTCACCTTAATTTCAACGGGTATTTTGAAGAAGCCTGACTCGAAGAAAACAGTCGTGAAATCCGATTTGGTCTACCGGGTTTATGAGCGTGTGGGGTTCACTCGGCAGGAAGCCGTGGATGCGGTTGAGGCGTTGTTCAATGAAATCAAATCGGTTTTAGCTAGAGGAGAAGACGTCCGACTCTCCAATTTTGCCAGTTTTATTCTGAAGGATAAAAAAGCCCGGAATGCCAGAAGCCCGAAAACAGGCGAACTGATCCGTATTCGGGCCAGAAGGGTACTCACGTTCAAACCCAGTAAGATTCTCCTTGATTCCACCAACGGTACCGATGACTCCGGTAATTCCTGACAAACTATTTTTCAAGATCGGCGAGGTGGCGGATATTGCCAGTGTCGAACAGCATGTTCTCAGGTACTGGGAGGATGAATTCGATTCATTGAAGCCGACCAAAAACAGATCTGGCCAGCGCCTCTATCAAAAAAAGGATATCGATATGGTGCTGGAGATCAAGAGGCTTTTGTATCAGGAAAAATTCACCATCGCAGGTGCTAAAAAAAGGCTTAAGGGAAGAAAAAAGCGAAGTACCCAAATTGAATTCGGTTTTGACCGGGAACAGTTCATGGCCTGGAAGGGAAGGGTTAAAAAAGAACTGGAAGCGATTTTAAAAACCCTGAATGAGGGGTCGTAGCGAGAGGTTCGGTCCATGATATGCAACATAATTCAGGAGCCGGCCTGACCGGGAGGTTCCGCTTTTTGGCGGTTTGGTTTTCAGGGTTCGTGCTGGGGGCGATGACCGCGCCCCTCCAGGCCAGCGAAAACGATCCCTACTTTGAAACTCTCCCCCCCGTACCGATTTCTGCAACCCGCTCGTACAATCTCCCCGAGGATATCCCCGCCCCGGTCAGTATCTTGGACCGCTACCGCATTCAAAACGGCAGACCGGCTATCACCCTGGATGAATCACTGAACTCGATCCCGGGTCTTTTTTTCCAGAATCAATTCAATTATGCGCAGGATCTTCGAATTTCCATCCGAGGCTTTGGTGCAAGGTCGCCGTTCGGGGTAAGGGGTGTCAAAGTGCTGGTGGACGATATCCCTCAGACCATGCCCGACGGGCAGACTCAACTGGACTCCATCGACCCGGCCATCATCGAATCCATCCAAATCCTGAGAGGTCCCTCATCTTCTTTATATGGAAATTCTTCGGGAGGGGTTATATCGATCACCACCCAGGATGGCACTTCAGAGGGGGTCGAGATCAAGCCCCACCTCTTTTTCGGAGAATTCGGTTCGCAGAAATACCAGTTAAAGGTTGGGGGCCGCTCGCACCGGGTCAACTACCATCTTTATGCCACACATTTTAACAGGGATGGTTTCAGGGAGCACAGCGCCGCCCGGCACAGTTTGTTTCATGGTAAATTTATCTATCAGGTGGACTCAAATTCCGACTGGACATGGACCCTGAACCATTTTGACTCTCCCTTTGCACTGGATCCAGGCGCTTTGACAAAGGCTGAATCTGATTCCAATCCCGAACAAGCTTCGGCGAACAATCTGCTGTTTTCTGCGGGGGAAGAGGTCGGAGAGCAGAATCTAGGACTACGCTACCGGAAAAAACGGGCCGAAGGACACGAAATTTCACTGACCGCGCATTTGAACCGCAGAGATTTTTCCAACCTGCTGGCATTCAATTCCGGCGGAAGGGTGGAGTTTGAACGTCTTGCTCCGGGGCTGGGACTGAAATCGGTTCTGGACCATAAGATTTTTTCCAGGCCCAATCGTTTTATTTCAGGACTGGATGTCTCGTCACAATTCGACAATAGAAAACGTTTCAATAATGACTTCGGGGTAAAGGGGGATAAGACGTTGGATCAGATAGAATCGGTGTTCAATATGGCCCCTTACCTGAGGGATGAACTCAAATTAACTTCTCGCATAGGTTTGATAGGTGGTATCCGCTATGACTATTTTTATTACGACTTGGAGGATACTTTCAAGGATGACGGGGACCAGTCGGACAACCGCACCTTATTGGAGGTAAGCGGCACACTGGGAGCGGTTTTTCACCTTGACAGGTCGCATCATATCTATGCAAATTTCTCCACCGTTTTTGAAGTGCCGACCACGACGGAGATGATCAATAAACCCTCGGGGGACCCCGGCTTCAACTCCAACCTGGAGGCGCAAAAGTCGTTCAATTATGAAATCGGGTTCAAGGGCAGGGAAAACACTGGATTCAGGTATGAGCTGGCTGTTTTTTTCATCCAATCCGAGGATGAACTGGTTTCTTTCGAAGTACCGGGAGCTTCCGGACGAAACTTTTTCCTGAATGCCGGGAAATCGGAGCGTGTCGGCGTGGAAGCCCAGGGGGGTTACCGGTTTTTGGAGGTAATGGAATTTTCCCTCGGGTACACCTACTCGGATTTTGAATTCACGGATTTTTTTTACAGCGGGGTGGATCTTGCAGGGAAGGATATTCCGGGAAACCCGACGCATCGTTTAACCTGGGGGATGGATATGGCCTTCGATCAAAGTTGGTATTCCAGGCTGGAGTTTCAATTTGTCGGAGAGTATTTTGTCGATAACGCCAATACCGTCACCAACCCAGAATATATTGCAAGCCAGTTCGTGATCGGCGGGGAAGGGGATTTAGGGCCATTCAGGGTGTCCGTATTTATAGGATTGAACAATCTGCTCAATGAAACCTATAATGCGAATACTAGAATCAATGCGGGCGGGGACCGGTTTTTTGAACCGGCGCCATCGTTTAATATATTCGGCGGCGTTTCTTTGAATTATCGATTACCGGACACATCGTTGAATTGAGGTGACGGGTATGGGCCTAAAATGACTATAGGTAGTGGGAGGGGTTGCGGGGGACACCACAACTACCACTCGCACAAGACGTTTATCGGAAGATGTGGAGATCATATCAAAATAAACCCCTGCAGGGGCCCTGCAGGGGTTTTAGTTATGGAGGTTTTTAACCGAAAGCTTTTTGTGCCGTGGCCACAAGAGTATCAATGGTCCGGCATGCAAGAAGGGGGGCGTCTTCCCTTTCTACTTGTTCACCGTTGGCGTCGACAGCGATGGCGGCCCGGTTCAGATACCGGCTTCTAACACCGTCAAGATGGAGTTTATTAGCCTTGGCGAATTCAAGATCAGTATCTTGGAGCAGGTTGGGGAGGCCTCTCCCGGCATTGCTCAGGATGTCGGTGCCGACCACCACGATCACCTCATCGGCCCCTGCGGCTTTGAATTTATCCATATTATCTTTGACGAGATCGAATTCCTTATTGCAGAATCCCCCCGCGCCCGGAAGGGTGATCACAAACCGCTTTCCTTTGAAATCATTGATCGAAAGGTTTTGCTCCAACGGTGTGGACCCGGCGTTTTCCACCGTCCATTCCGGATTCAATTTGATCAATTTTGCTTCAATTCCTGGCAACGTAGCCATATTCATAACCTCCTTTTCCTTTAGGTGTTTGAGACTTTGTTTATGATGAGTATTTTTATCGAAAGGTGCAAAAAAACATGCTGGAATTATAACCCTTCATGATGAAATTAAGATGGTTGATTTTTTAGGGCGGACCTGAGGTGCAATCGCGCTGGTTATCTGCTAACCTGAGACGGTTCCTCCTTAAAGAATGGAAACTTTATGAAGAAACTTACCCTGTGGATCGCGTGTTTTCTGATGCCGATGTTCCTGACCGGGGCCGGTTTTCTCAATGTAGACGAAAAGAAGGCAAGGCCCTTCTATGAATATTCCGGTAACTATCAGGATGAAATCGATCAAAGAAAGCAGAAATTCCAGGACGCCTTTGGCTATGAATTGGTGGACATGGGTCGGGGATGGAGTCCGGATGAAATCGATAAGATGCATCATGCCTTTTCCCAGCTTCCCCCCACCTTTTATAGTTTGCCGGGAATGCCGGCTTTGTACCGTCTGGAGCATTTGATGGGCGGACCGGAAGGCGTGCCCACGCAGGAGGTGCCCGCAGCCACCTTCCCGACGTACACGATGATCTTTCAGCAAGAGGAAGGGGCCTATAAGGTGTTCCCGGACAATCAGCAGGTGAGGGTGGAATTTTACAATCCTCTATTTTATGAGGAGCCTGAGGATTTTATCAATATTATCCATCATGAAATGGCCCATGCTTGGGATGTCACAAACCGGATTCTATCTTTTTCCGATGAATGGATACGTCTGACCCAGTTTCAGGTACTTAATTTGTATGCCCTCGATGGGAAAAGGGACAG
>JAYZAN010000003.1:0-10993 GCA_036339675.1 Nitrospinota bacterium | reverse complement strand
AAACATATATCGATTGCCGGACCATTAAGGATGTGGAAGAGGCCATCCGCACAATGATCATCCGCGGAGCCCCGGCGATCGGGGTGGCGGCCGCGATGGGCGTCAGCCTGGGCGCCGAATCGATCGAAGAAAACGATTTCGCCGCGTTCTACTCCGAGTTGGAAAAGCAATGCAGCGAACTGGCGCAATCCCGGCCCACCGCCGTCAACCTTGCCTGGAGCATCGAGCGGATGAAACGGGTTGCCCGCAAATCCAAGCACCTCAGCATCCCCAAACTCAAGAACCGGCTCAGGAAAGAAGCCCTCACCATCTGTGAAGAAGATATTGCCATCAACAAGAGCATGGGCAAACACGGACAGACCCTCATTGGGGACGGGAACACCGTGTTGACCCACTGCAACGCGGGCGCCCTGGCCACGGCAGGATTCGGCACGGCGCTGGGGGTGGTCCGTGCCGCTATCAACGCCGGGAAAAATATAAACGTCATCGCCAACGAAACCCGCCCCTTTCTGCAGGGCGCGAGGCTCACCGTCTGGGAGTTGAAGGAAGACCGGATTCCCGTCAAATTGATCACGGACAATATGTGCGGGTTCTTCATGCAGAAGAACCAGGTGGATGTGGTGGTCGTGGGCGCCGACCGCATCGCCGGCAACGGCGACGTCGCCAATAAAATCGGCACCTATATGGTCGCGGTGCTCGCGCAAAAACACAACATCCCCTTTTATGTCGCGGCACCCATTTCCACCCTAGATCTAACACTGGCCTCCGGCGCCGACATTCCCATCGAAGAGCGTTCCGCCGGGGAGGTGGTGCGCATCAACGGCAAAAGGATCGCGCCCGAAGGCATCGAGGTGGCGCATCCAGCGTTCGATGTGACCCCCAACGAATTGGTGACCGCCATCATTACCGAAAACGGGATCGCCCAAGCGCCTTACACCCAAAGTCTGCAACAGCTGGCGAGCCAGTCGTGAAAGGGATGATCCTAGCCGCCGGTTTCGGCACCCGCCTGAGACCACTGACCCAGGTTCTCCCGAAACCGATGTTCCCCCTGCTCAACCTTCCTCTGCTTTCGCATTCGATCCAGACGCTCCGTTCCGCCAACATTCGTGAAATCGCCGTCAACATTCATCACCTCGCGGAAACCATCATCGGACATTTCGGCGATGGCGCTTCCCACGGCGTCAAACTTCATTTTTCAAAGGAAGAGAAAATTCTCGGGACAGCGGGCGGCATCAAGGCCCTTGAGGGGTTTCTCAACGGCGGCCCGTTTTTCGTCATCAACAGCGATATCGTGGCCGATATCGATTTGAACCGGGTCGTCGAATTTCATAAACGGAAAGCTTCCTGCCTGACCCTGGTAGCCCGGGAAGATATCTCGCCGGAGCAGTACGATCCGATTGAAATTGATGAAGACGGACGCGTCGTGCATTTTGTTGGCGCCTCGTCCATGAACCTGCCCGATTCCACAAGACGGGTCATGTTCACCGGCATCCAGATCATGGAACCGGAGATTTTTTCACGAATCCCGACGGGAATTTTCTGTGGGACAACGGAAGACATCTTCCCGCAAATGGTCGGAGAAGGACTTCCTGTCTACGGCTTTTTGCATGAAGGGTATTGGATCGATATGGGCAACCGACAGAACTATATCCAGGTCCACGAAGACGCTCTGGATGGCAAGTTCCATTTGAAGAAAGGCACTTCCCATGTTCCCGACGGACCTTTCATCATCCCGCCGGTGCATATCGGCAAGGACTGTAGTATCGCCAAGGACGTGCAGATCGGTCCCTATGCCGTGTTGGGAAACGGATGCACGGTCAAGCACGGCGCCATCATCGAACATTCGGTGTTATGGGAAAAGGTCACGGCGGGAGCGGGAGCAGTGATAAAAAATTCCGTGATCGCGGAAAAAGCGACCGTTCCGGACGGGTCAGAAATAGACGGCCAGTCTCTGATTCCAGCTTGAAGCCAAAAAAAACCCGTCAGGACTTTATCAGTCCAGACGGGTCTTATTACAAAAAACTGTTAAAGTGTCCTGTGGTTATTCAGGCACATGGTGTTGACTGAGATGTTCCCGTCTTCGCAGTTGATGATACGCCGAAACTGGGGCAGGTCGGCCTGGTCCACGCGGGTGTAGTCGTCGGTGTAGCTTTCTACATCCTTCAGCGAACCATTCTCCGCGTTGAAATAATACACCGTGTATTTATGCGTGAGGTACTTGCCCTCGGGATTCTTGACGCTTTCCTCGATATTGATGGAAAATGAGAAGCGCGGGGTCTTGCGGTTGATCTGCTGGATGCGGCCGTCCTTGATCCGATAGAAGGAACTCATCCCGTCCCCGCCCATGACCAGTTTGCGTCCCAATGGATGTGCGCCGTCGTCCCCGAAGGCCAGCTTGTATTTTCCGTCCGATTCCTCGAAAGAGCGGGGACCGCGGTGCATGGCGATCGACGCCATGTTCTCGGACAAAAATTCCTTGTGTTTTTCGCCCTGAATGGTGGTTTCGATCTCTTTGGGGCCCTTCACGGTAATAGTCCCGGTTGCTTCACTACCGCCGATGTTGACAGTAACATCGGCGCTGAACCCTTTGAATCCGGCCGGCCAGCGTGCGGTGTTTCCGAACACCTCTTTCATCGCCTCGCGTGCCTGGGGATCCTCCTCCAGGGTGCTTTTAACATCCTTTTCCTTGGTATAGGTTGCCATTTCTGCTCCTTGTAATATATTTAAATAGATAAATTAGGGGAACCTCAAAATTTGCCCGCCACGTGGGTAGGAAAATGGCTGAAACTCTGACTTGTGTTCAGAAACTCATCGACCGTGAGAAAAAGTATTGACCCATTCCCCCCATGTGATGGGGCCATGAGCTTGCCCCTTAATTTAAAGGACATGCGAATTGCCTTCAACAAATTTCCAGAATTTTTAGAGGTCTCATTAAAAACAAACGGCTCGATAAGCCGTGGAAGGGCCCGAGTTGAAATTCATTAAAACAGAACTTCAACCTTGGCCTGGTCTCTCAATGTCTCCACGTACTCTTCAACTTTTTTCTTAGCTTCCTCCATGTAAAGATATTTCTGAATACCCTGTTTCATTTCAGTGAAAGGGGCCTGCAGTGCGGGCCGGTTTTCGATCAATTTTATGACATGGTAGCCGAATCTGGTCTGGACCACATCGCTTATTCCCCCGGGTTTCAGTTTGCCGATGGCTTCGTCGAAAGCCGGATCGAAAACTCCTCTATATATGAAGTCTATGTCGCCGCCCTTTTCCGCGCTTCCAGCGTCCTGGGAATATTTTTTGGCCAGCTCCGCGAAATCGGCCCCATCCTTAACTTCCTGCAGGATATCCCTGATTTTTTTCTCCGCTTGAGCGATATGTTCCTTTTTTTTGGCCTCCACTTCATCTTTCGGGGTGGTCTTTAACAGATCCAACGGATAGGGAGCGATGAAAATGTGGCGCGCCCGGAAGGTTTCCGGACGAAAGAATTTTTCCTTATTATCGTCATAGTATTTGCGAGCGGCCCAATCGGTAACTTCCACGTTGCCCTTCACCTGTTTCTCCAAAAGCTGGAGGGTCAGGATATCCACTCCCATGGACCGCTTCAAATCATCCACCGTAATCTCCCGTTTCTGGAGCGCTTCCTGGAATTCTTCTTCACTCTCATAGGCCGAACGCAGGGCCTCCATTTCCTTTTCCACGGTTTCCGAATCGACAGTCAAATTTCGGCTTTTGCCTTCATGGTAAACCAGCTCGCGGACCACTTCCTTGTCGATGAGAGCGCGAATAATGCGTCCCTTCTGAGTGAGATCAACCGGAGGGTTTATTTGTTTCAGCATCCTGACCAGGCGGAACTTGATTTGCTTGGAATAAATCGGCTTCCCGTTGACCCGGGCCACAACATCGGGAATAATCAGGTTTCCGATCAGGTCTTTGGATTTGGGGTCTTCGGCAAACACCGGGCCCGGAAACGAAAACCACATTAAACTGGACAACAACAACCCGCCGGAAATAATTCTTGCTGACTTCAAAAACATCATTCAACGTTCCCTTTCAAAACAAATTCATTTTGGAATATATTCTTTTTACACGAACCGATGAAATACTTCAATGATAATTGACCGGGCCATTCCATGAGTTCACCCAACCGATCCTGGAGCATCGCCATTCCCTTTATCTGTCTGTTCGTATCCGGGGCGGCCAGCCTGGTCTATGAACTGGTGTGGATCAAGCAACTGGTTCTGGTATTCGGGGGAACCCTGTATGCCATCAGCGCCGTTCTGTGCGCGTTCATGACAGGACTGGCCCTGGGCGCCTGGGCCTGCACGCATTACCTGAAGCGGTTGAAGATTTCCGGCGCCCGCCCACTGGTCAAACTCTATGGATTGATCGAAGGGGGAATAGGGATTTACGGCCTTCTGTTTCCCGTCTGCCTGGAACTTCTGACCCGTCTTTATCCTCTGGCCCTCTCAGAATCCCATCAGCCCGGTCCGTTTCTTCATGTGATGGAATTTTTTTTCAGCGCCCTATTGATGCTGCCAGCAACTTGCCTGATGGGAGCCACACTTCCTGTGATCGGCAGTTGGGCCATCGGCGGACAGGCGAGGAAGGTATTCTCACGAATCTCCATTCTATACGGGCTCAACACCCTGGGAGCGGTGGTGGGCTGCCTGTACACCCAGTTTTTCGCTCTCCGGTTTTTTGGGATTCAAGCCACCACCTGGTCGGCTGTGTCCATGAACTTCGCGGTTTTTCTGATCTGCTGGTTCGCCCGTGAACCTTCCACGCTGGAGGATTCGGAAAAACGGGCCCCGTTTGCACAGGAAGTCGACATGGACGAAGACCGGGGAGACGAACCGGTGCCATCCAAAGTCCTCAGCGTTCTTCTTTTATCCATTTTCACCTATTCGGGGGTGGTTTCTCTGTCCAGCGAAATCCTCTGGACCCGTGTCCTGGTCTTTCCCATGGGGAGCACGCTGTACTCATTCGCCCTGATCCTCGCCACCTTTCTCTTGAGCATCGCCATTGGGAGCCTGTTCGCTGAAAAACTCCTGGGAAATTCGCGATGGATCTTTAAATTTCTTCTGATAGAACTGGCCGTCGGAGTCATCGGCATCGCGATCCTTCCCCTTTTTGACCGGTTGCCGGACTGGACCCTTGCCGCCGACCGGATATTTTATGATATTGGAAACTCCCCCAATAAAACCCTTCTTGTGAGATCGCTGTTCGCTTTCGGCATCATGTTTGTTCCCACCCTCGGATTCGGGTTGATTTTCCCACTGGCCAACAGGATTCACCTGTCACTGTTCGGGACCGTCAGCCGTACACTGGGTAACATTTATGCGTTAAGCACCTTGGGCGCGGTGGCGGGAACGGTCTTAACCCCTTTCGTGTTAGTTCCACTGTTAGGGATACGGCTATCGCTGTTCGTTCTTTATTCCCTATTAGCCCTTGTATCGATCATCTCCCTGGTGGTTTTCATGAAATGGAAACCCACCCGACTGACCCTCGCTTCGGCGGGTGCCATAGCTCTACTTGTTTGCGGCTACGCCTGGTCCACTCCAAAAGTGGACATTCAAAAACCCGGCGAACGCAATTTGTCCCGCATCGAGATCGACACTCCCAGGGAACGGATCCGGCTCCTGGATTATAAGGAAGGAGATTTTTCCACCCTGAGCGTTGTGGAGGATATCGAAAGCGGGGCCCGGACCCTGTACATGAACGGCTTCAGCACAGCCACGGTTTCCAATACGGTCAGCGGCAGCGCTTATATGAGGGCCATGGGGTTCGTGCCCATGGTTCTTCATCCTGACCCGAAAAAAGCCCTCGTCATCGGATTTGGAACCGGGAACACACTGGGGACGGTTTCACTGTTTCCCGAAGTGGAGGCGGACGGGGTGGAAATAGACCGCAACGTTCTTTCCATGGCCCGCTGGTTTTCGTCCTGGAACCACGACGTTCTATCACGTCCCAACGTCCGGGTCTCCATCCAGGACGGCCGCACGTTTTTGCGGTGGAATCCCGCCGCTTATGACGTGATCACCCTGGAGCCCATGGCGCCGGTGCAGGCGGGGGTCGTCAACCTGTATTCACGGGAATTTTATGAGCTGGGGAAGAGTCGACTCAAGGAAGGGGGCCTCATTATGCAATGGTTGCCGCTTCACCTGGTCGGACGCGATGACGCCAAATCCATCATCAAAACTTTTCAAGCGGTGTTTCCGCACGTTTCCATCTGGAACAGTTTTTTGACCCGGATCGTTCTTCTCGTTGGTTCCCGACACCCCGTGGTGGCCGACAAAACCCGATTCGACATCCTCATGCAAAATGGGGACCTGAGAAAATCCGCCGAACAGATGGCGGTATATTCATTTCTGGATTTATTAGATTTTTTCATGACAACGGGGGATCAACTGGAAAGCTATCTGGATCATGCCGAGATGATCACCGATGACCGGCCTATTCTCGAACATTCCCCCGTGACGCTGCTCCCCCCATTGCAATGGGAGACCGACGAAAGTTTTATCAATTTGTTGAGACACAGGGTTGATCATTTCCCGGACATGGCGGGACTCGATTCGGCGGAGCGGGCCCTGCTTAATAGACATCTGAATATCCGCACCGCCCAAAGGCTGGCTGTGTTTTCAAGACGCTACCACGGCCCCGGCGAAGAAGCCTTCGCGGTTAAAAATTATCCGGCAGGACTGGAGGCGATGAGGATTGATTTGGAAAACCTTGGAGACCGTCCCATCAGTTTGAAAGACGCCAGATGGAGGGACTGATTATTTACCAGTATTAAACTGCATTCATCTTTGTTTCTCTCGCAAGGTGACCACAAATGCAGGGTGGATCGAAATATAGGATTGGCAGCGAATTTATTCCACAACCAGGTGCTGCAGGTTTTTCAGGTTTACGGATTCTTTAAGAATTTTGATCCCCTCTTCGGTGATGCCATTACCGAAGACATCCAGGTACTGGAGGCTGGTTAGGGTGGTATTTTCCGCCAGCGCTTTGGCGCCCTCATCGCCGATCCGGTTCTGTGCCAGATCCAGCCGGGACAAATTAATCAGGTTGACCGAGTTGGCCAACTCTTTCGCCCCCTCGGCACCGACCTGGTTCTTCCAAAGGTTCAGCCGGTTCAGGTGAGAAAAGTTCGGGCACCGGCCTATGGCCCTGGCCCCGTCATCCCCGATCGAGTTACGCTCCAGCGCCAACCGTTTGAGCCGGGTGATGAACTTCGATTCGGCAAGAGCCCGGACGCCCTTGTCGGTGATCTCGTTTCTTTCCAGGTTCAACTCATTCAGATCCGCGAGTTTTTCCAGAACGACTAGAAACTCCACCCCTTCATCTCCGATATATTTGAGCCGAAGATCGAGAACCTGATTCCCTTCATTGAATAATTCCTTCACCAACACATCCACCGGCTGGTCGTTGAATGGCTTTCCCATAGGACTCCTTATCCGTCCGGAAAATTATTTTGCCCGGCACGTCAGTAAAATTAATTTCAATGGAGCGAATGATGGTTATCATTGTATCGGCATCCTTAAAGTTGTCAACCGGCAAGCGTTCCGGGAACACACAGAAAGATTTTTAAATTGCGAAAAATCGCGCCCGGACCTAATATGAGTTGTCCCCGTAGAATTGAGGGGATTTTAAATCCGGTATCAACCAATCACCATGGCCAGCAAACCCTCATTCGAGCAGCAACCCGAAGTTCTAGCGAGGATCGCTACTCTGAACATTCAGGCAATCAACCTGGTGGATGGCCTGCTGACGGGGCATCATAAAAGCCGACACAAGGGATCCAGTGTCGAATTCGCGGAATATAAAGATTACACGCCCGGGGACGAGATACGGCACATCGATTGGAAAGTCGTCGGCAAAACGGACAAGTACCACGTAAAACAATTCGAGCAGTCGACCAACCTGAAATGCACGATCCTGTTGGACGCAAGCGGGTCCATGGGCTACCAGTCCACAATGGACAACGCCATGTCGAAAATGGATTATGCGCGCAATCTGGTGGCGGCCATGTCCTATCTGTTTTTAAAGCAATTCGACGCGGTCGGGCTGACGCTGTTCAACGATCGGCTGGTCCACCACATCCCCCCCCGGTCGAAGCCATCGCATTTTCAGCACATCCTTCATGGATTGGCCACCCTCGAACCGAAAGGCGCCACGCAGCTGGAACAGGTGGTGGGCAATCTGATCGAGCGATTGCCGCCGCGGGGGATGCTCATACTGGTGTCCGACCTGCTAACAAAAGAAAACGATATTATCAAAAACATCAAGTTGCTTTGCTCGAGGGGGTTGGAAGTCATCATTTTTCACATCCTCCATCCCGATGAATTGACGCTTCCCTTTGAAGGAGACATCGTTTTTGAATCCCTTGAGGACGATCCTTCCGTGGGCCTCGACCCCACTGATATCCAGGCGGAATATCAGCAAACGGTTCGCAAAAAAATAAAATCCTTAAAGATGAATTGTACCGCTCTGGGAGTGGATTATGTTTTCCTGGATACCCGGTCTTCCCTGGAACAGGCACTCAGCTACTATCTGTTAAGACGAAAGAGCTTGATAAAAAAATGAATCTCAATTTTCTTTCACCCTTTTTTTTACTGGGCGCGCTCGGCATTTCCGTTCCCATACTGATTCATCTGTTAACAAGGCGCCAGCAAAAGCATATAAGTTTTTCCGCGGTCTATTTGCTACAACAAACCCAAAAACGATCCATCCGAAAGTCCAAACCGAACCGGCTGGTTCTTCTATTGATCCGCTGTCTGGGAATCGTACTCTTGAGCCTTTCATTGGCCAGTCCCATAGTATCGATGGGCGCTCCGGAGGATTTTATTTCCGACATGCCCTCGGCAACGGTCTTTATCATGGACGATTCGCTCAGCATGGGAACGCAATCTGAAGATGGGACTCTTTTCGATGATGCGGTCGAAAAATTAACCCGCCTGTTGAAGAAAATGCCCGGTGAAAGCGCTTACAGCATTGTATCAGCCTCCAGCCCCGGCCGTATCCTCCTGGATTGGACTACGTCTACCGAAACAGGCGAGAAACTGCTCAGAGGTTCCAAGCCTTCTTTCAGAACCACGAGTATCGGCCGTGCCATAGCCGAAGCCTTGAATCTGCTGGAATCGGCTTCTCAAAAAGACAAGCGGATTTATATTTTGACCGACCGGGACAAAAACGGCTGGAACCAGGAAGAATTTCCAGAACTGAATTCCCGTCCTCCGATACAGGTCAACATAATCGATTTTTCCAATAACCAGAAGAAACCTAATCAAGCGGCAGTCAAGGAAGTAACGGTTCGGCAGGCATTTCTGACCAACAGTAAAATAATACGAGTGAAGGCAAAAGTTTTAAACCTGTCATCCAACAAATCCATTCCTCGGCTAGGTATTTCGCTGTGGGTAGAGGGACAAAAGAAATCGGAGGGGACCCTCCGATTGGAACCCAACTCCGAGGGCAAAAAGGAGTTTTCCTTTCCTTACTTCGGGAATGAAACCATCGAAGGAATGATCCGGATCCAGGATGACGGACAACTGTTGGACAATGAGCGTTACTTCAGCTATCAACCCGACCGGGTGGTCCGGGTATTGGTGGTCGACGGGGACCCTAGAACCATCGAACACCAGAGCGAATCGTTTTATCTGGAGCGAGCGCTCAACCCGTTCACCAGCTCCACCTCAAATATTGAACCGACCGTCTCAACCCTTTCAGAGCTTTCCTCAAGGAGTCTTTTCGACTATTCGGTGGTCATCCTATGCAATGTCAGGGATCTTCCCATCGATTACGAATTGAAACTCGAAAAATTCGTGTTTCAGGGCGGAGCCCTGATCATTTCCCTGGGAGACCAAGTAAATGCGAAATTTTATAACGAAAAACTGGGGGGCCTTCTGCCCGTCACCCTAAAATCCCGTATGGTATCGAAAAACAAGGAAGAAGTATTTCGCTTTCTTCCTGCAACCGGCTACCACCGGGTTATAAACATATTCTCGGAAAAGTCTCTTCATGAAATGCAGGCAATTCAGTTCACTACTGTTTTCAGCACGGACCCCGTGGAAGGAAGAAGTTTCACTGTCCCGATGTGGTTCACAGGTCATATCCCCGCAGTCATCGAGTTTCAGAAGGAAAAAGGAAAAGTCATTTTATTCACTTCCAGTATCGACAGGGATTGGAATAATTTTCCAATTCAGCCCACGTTTCTTCCATGGATACAGCGATGGGTCAAATATTCCGCTCACAGTTTGGAAAGCATCCGCCGCCAAGATATTTTTGTTGGGGACCCGTTCACATGGAACGATCTATCCATGGATGAAACCGTTTATATACATACCCCTGGAAATAATTTCGTTTCAAAAAAAAGCACGGACAAAGGCTTTCAATATACCGACACCGAACAACCAGGGGTATACAGACTATATCGATCACCGGGCAAGACCGCGGACAATATTGAAATTCTGGCTTCATCCAGTGCGGTCACAAAAATCCCTGAAAACGCAAAACCCGCCGGGACATTTACCGTAAACTTTGATACAAAGGAATCCATTGCCGGTAAAATCTCCGATGAAGAAATTCTTTCCCTACTGGACAAAATTCCAGTTCAATTTTCAACGGCCAAGGAACCGGAAACGTCAGAAATTTTTTCCAAGAGGATTCCTCTGGCGACGCCATTTTTATTCCTTATGGCTTGTATGCTTTTCGCAGAAGGATGGCTGGTGCGTAAAGAATAAAAAAAATAGAAATCCTTCCTGAAAACCCTCTAAATACTTTTCATTTCCATTCACCCAATCCCCTTCAGCGATCTGTTATAATTAAGGGAAATTCTAAAATTGCCTGCGGCGCGGGGTACATCCGCGGGTTAATTTAAAATTCAGTTTCGCGCTCCACGATCATCGTTTGACTTAGAAGTGTTAGCAATTTTATCGCCCACGTGGCGGGCCCCAATAAGTTAAACTTTATCATATGCTCAGAAAGTTAAAGATAATACTTCAAG
>JAYZAN010000002.1:0-8374 GCA_036339675.1 Nitrospinota bacterium | reverse complement strand
GACAGGGTTTCCAAGGAAAACGACCGCCTGACCCGGGAGATCAAAAGACTCGAGAAAGAGCGAGACCAGGCCATGTCTATCGAACAGAAAGCCAGAGGACGGATGGAGAAGTTTTCGCAACTGGAAAATGACAACCGCAAGATGGATAAGGGAAGGAAAGCCATTCGTTCCAAAGTGGAAGCTATTTTGGGAGAACTGGAAAACATAAAATTTTTTAACTGAGCCCCATGCCCCCGAGCAAACAGATCAAGGTTTACGGAAACACCTATAAACTCAAAAGCAGTTCCACCGCGGTGCCGCTTGATGAGGTAGCCTCTTATGTAGATTCGAAAATGCGGGAGTTATCCGGGCTCAAGGGAAAAGCCTCCAGTATCGATCTGACGGTTTTGACCGCGCTCAATATCGCCCAGGAATTCCTGGAAATCCAGCATCAGACCGAAGAGGCGGAAAAGCAGGATGAGGCGGCATTGGAGGGGATGATTGGCCGACTCGAGAAAGGCTTACAAAGTATTAAAACTAAAGGGGCTTAAGCTTGGAGATAACCCTTGTGAGGGGAATCTCTTTATGCTAGGATGAGATTGTGAAAAGGGATTTTTCTTCCCTGTTGTGCTCGTGTTGAAACTTTATTTTTTGAGCCAACATTTGTAAAAGGGGTTGATGGATTTGCTGTGGTGAGCATGCCTTCCCTCGAAGGAAGCCTAAAGCAGTATACCGGTACCCCACCTGTCCTTGACAGGTTCAAGAAATGGTTTTTGCACGGCACCAACGGGGAGTTTAAAATTTTTTTGTTGATTGCTGGAAGGTTTAAGGGGAATCGAGGAGACAGACAGGAAAATAAACGGCAGGATGTGTGAGCCTGCAGATTTTCGTTTATATACTTTGATTAGAGTTTTAAGCGAAACTAAGGACTAAGGTTTTGTTTTCAGATAGATAACTAGTAAGGGGGGAATTTTTGTAAATTATTAGATGGTCTTATTCGATTTTTGATCCTGTTTTTATTTCTTCCCGCGTCTCACCCGGCCTTGCTCTAAATGAGCCGACAGTTTGGTCTGTAAGAAAAAGCGTTTTCCGATCCTCCATTTTCTCTAAACCTCAAACCCAGACAATCAAAAAGGTCTGTTCTTTATGGCAGGCCATTCCTGAAGAATGACTGGGCTTGAACCAGGGACCGAACCCGATTGGAGTCCATCTATATACAGAAAGCCTCGATCCGGAAAGAAATCCTGCGGATACGGGAAGGCCGCGAAGATGAAGATTTGCGGCGAATGAGCCGGAAGATAGCGGACCATCTTTTCGGCTTGGGAGAGTTTCAAAACAGCGGCCATGTTCTATTTTACCTGTCCCTGGAAAAGGAAGTACGGACTGATGAAATGATCGGGCAATCGTTGAACCTTGGAAAATCGGTTTATGTCCCCCTCGTGGATAAACGGGAAGGGCACCTTAAGATCAGCCGGTTATTGGGATTGGATATCGAGTTCCAAAAAGGATGTTTTGGAATTCGCGAACCGGCGGTGGAAAATCTGGAACGGGTCCCCCCGCCGGTGATTGATTTTGTGGTTACTCCGGGTCTGGCCTTCGACAGGAAAGGGGGCCGCATCGGGTTCGGAAGTGGCTATTATGATCGGTTCTTGGGACAGATCCGATCGGACGCGGTTTGTATCGCGTTGGGGTTCGATTTTCAGGTCCTGGATTCGGTCCCTCAACTGGAACACGATGTTCGGGTTAGGAAAATCGTTACCGAAACAGGAATCATAAACTGCCGGTGAGGAAATAACGTTAAACGGTTACAACCGATTCACGGTTTGCAGCGGTTTACTTTTTAATATGAGGTTTTAGATGCATCTTTTCTCGGTCATAAAATTCAATTTAAGCACGGTGGTGGCTGTCGTGATTGCCGCCGCGGTGGTGGGGTATTTAATCGGGTATTTTCTCCGCAAGATGTTTATGGAATACCAGATCAAAGAAGCGGAGCAATTAAGGCAGAAGATCATCAAGGAGGCGGAAAAAGAAGCCGAAAACAGAATCAAGACGGCTGACATCGAAGCCCGGGAAAACCGGATCGCCGCCAAGGCGAAAACGGAACAGGAACTACAACATAAACTGGATAAGTTCCGAGAACAGGAGAAGGGGCTCAGGAAAAAAGAAGACGAACTTAGAATGTCCTCTGAAAGAAGCCGCGACCTGGAAAATGAATTTAAGAGAAAGCTGAACGGACTCTCCGGGAAAGAAGATACGGCTCAGAAGAAATCCGAAAAGTATGAAGAGTTGATCAATGAGGAGTTGAAAAAACTCGAAGCGATCAGCTCATATTCTGCGGAAGAAGCCAAGGAAGAGATCCGCAAAAAAATTCTCGATGAGGCTAGGCTGGATGTCGCCAAGGAAGTTAAGAAAATTGAGGAACAGGCGAAAATAACGGTGGAGGAGGACGCGCGACGGATCATCACCATGGCCATCCAGAGACTGGCGTCAGACCATGTCGCGGAAAGCACCATCGCGGTTGTGGAGATCCCTGACGATGCGATCAAGGGTAGGATCATTGGCAGGGAAGGGCGCAACATCCGTGCCCTGGAACAGGCGACGGGGATCGATCTCATCATCGACGATACCCCTGGGGCCGTTGTTCTTTCCGGATTCGATCCGATCCGCAGGGAAATCGCGCGCCAGGCTTTGGAAACGCTGTGCCTCGACGGCCGGATTCATCCGGGACGCATCGAGGAGGTGGTCAACAAGTGCAAAAAGGAAATTTCCGAACAGATCTGGGTGACTGGACAGCAGGCGGCCCTGGAAGTGGAGGTCGATAACCTGCATCCGGAAATGGTCAAACTTCTCGGCCGATTGAAATACAGAACCAGTTATACGCAGAACGTCCTGGAGCATGTCAAGGAAGTATCCCGTGTCTGCGGGGCGATGGCCGCGGAATTGGGACTGGATATCAATCTCGCAAAACGGGCGGGGCTCCTCCACGACATCGGCAAGGCCATCGACCACCAGACGGACGGAACCCACACCCAGCTTGGGGTCGAGGTGGCCACCCGGTATAATGAACATAAATATGTCGTCAACGCCATTGCCTCGCACCACGAAGACGTGGAACCCGAATCGTTATATGCGGTGCTGGTGGCGGCGGGCGATACTATTTCCGCTTCCCGCCCGGGAGCGAGAAGGGAAATGCTGGAAACGTACATCAATCGGATGAGCAAGCTTGAGGAAATCGGCGATTCCTTCAAGGGCGTGGAGAAAACGTACGCCATCCAGGCCGGACGCGAAGTGCGGATCATCGTGATGCCCGACGGCATGAACGACCAAGGCGCCAGCCTGCTGGCCAGAGATGTGGCCAAGAGGATCGAAAAAGAGGTCACCTATCCGGGTGAAATCAAGGTCACGGTCCTGCGGGAAACCCGGTTTGTCGAAACCGCCCGTTGATTCCATAGAATGATCAAAATTCTGTTTATCGGGGATATTGTGGGAAGGCCCGGGCGCGATGTCCTGCAAAAGAACCTTGCCCCTCTTTTCAAAACACATTCCATAGACCTGTGCATTGCCAACGCCGAAAACGCCGCGGGCGGTTTCGGCCTGACCCCTGATGTCGCCGACGATCTGTTCGGCCTGGGAGTTCATGTCCTGACCTCGGGAAATCATATTTTCGATAAGAAAGAGATCATCAGCCATCTCTCGAAGGATAAACGGATCCTTAGACCCGCGAACTATCCTTCCAATACACCGGGAACCGGCACGCATCTCCTGGAGTTGAAGGACGGATTACGGGTGGGGGTGCTGAATCTCATGGGACGTGTTTTCCTCGACACGATCGATTGCCCGTTTAAAAAAGCGGATGAGGAGATCGATAAGCTGAAGGCGCAAACTAAAATCATCATCGTGGATATGCATGCAGAAGTGACCTCCGAAAAAGTAGCGATGGGCAGGTATCTCGACGGACGGGTCAGCGCGGTGGTCGGAACTCATACGCATGTGCAGACGGCGGACGATTGTATCCTTCCCGGCGGGACCGCTTACCTGACCGATGCGGGCATGACGGGGCCTCGAGATTCCGTCATCGGCGTCAGGACAGAAACCGCCATCAGCAGGTTTTTAACAAGGCTTCCCAAGCGGCTGGAAACCGCTTCAGGGGAATCGCAACTCAATGGTGCTGTGATCGCTGTGGACCGCAACACCGGCAGGGCCGGGGACATTCAGCGAATCCAGGTATTTTCCGATTCGTAAAATAAATAATTCATTAAAGACCGTTATGGAAGATTCCAGTAACCTGATTAAAGTAAGACGCGAAAAGCTCGAAGAACTGAGGTCGAAAGGGATTAATCCCTACATCAACCGGTTCAAAGTCGACGATCAGATCGGCCCCCTCCTAGCCGATTACTCGGAGTGCGCTAAGGAGGATCTGGATGAAAAGTCCATGCAGGTGGTCGTGGCGGGTCGGATCATGACCCGGCGCAAGCACGGGAAAACTACCTTCGTTCATATTAAAGACGGTTCCGGGCAGATTCAGGTATATGTGAACAAGGGGGAACTGGGCGATGAGGGTTATGAAGCGTTCAATATATTCGATATCGGCGATTTCATCGGCGTGGACGGGAAAGTGTCTAAAACTCGGACCGGGGAGTTGACCCTGTTCGCGAAAAAGGTGACCCTGCTTTCCAAGTCCCTGCTTCCTCTACCCGAAAAATGGCACGGACTCAAGGATATCGAGGTGAGATACCGCCAGAGGTATGTCGACCTGATCGTGAACCCGGAAGTGAAAGAGGTATTTGTATGCCGGAGTAGGATCATCCAGGGGTTGAGAAACTTTCTGAACGATCGAGGGTATCTTGAAGTGGAAACCCCGATGATGCAATCCATCGCCGGAGGCGCCACCGCTAAACCGTTCAAGACCCACCACAATGCCCTGAACATGGAATTGTATCTACGGGTCGCGCCGGAGCTTTACCTAAAAAGGCTGGTGGTGGGTGGAATCGAGAAGGTTTATGAGATCAACCGCAACTTCCGCAACGAAGGAATTTCCACTGAGCATAATCCGGAATTCACCATGCTGGAGTTTTATACGGCCTATGCGGATTATACGGACTTGATGGATCTCTCGGAAGAGTTGTTCAGGTACGTGGCTCAGACGGTCTTCAATACCATGACCTTTCAGTATGCTTCGGCTTCCTATAAAGGGGAGGAACTGGAGACCATTGATTTCGGCAGACCGTTTCTGCGTGTCGCTTTCAAGCAATCCCTGATCGACATCGGCAAGGTGCCCGCGGATGCTGTTGAAGATCCCGCCAGGGCCGTCTCCTTCGCCCTGGAGAACAAGGTTCCGCTGGAAAATAGGGACCGCCATGCGAAAATTCTGGGAAAGCTGTTCGATCATTTTGTCGAACCACATTTGATGCAGCCTACTTTCATCATCGATTATCCCCTGGAACTCTCCCCGTTGTCGAAAAAGAAGGAAGGGGAACCCGACGTTGTGGAACGGTTCGAGCTGTTCGTGGGCCGAAAGGAAATCGCTAACGCTTACACCGAATTGAATGATCCGGTCGAGCAGAAACAGAGGTTCGAAGCCCAGGTTGCGGAAAGAAATGCAGGAGACGAGGAGGCTCATATGATGGATCATGATTTTATAAGGGCTTTGAAGTATGGAATGCCTCCCACCGCCGGGGAAGGGATCGGCATCGACCGCCTGACCATGCTGTTTACCAATTCGCAGTCCATCCGCGATGTCATCCTGTTCCCCCAGTTGAAAAAAGAATCCTGACCGGGCACAATAGTGAGGTCGAAATGCCTCATCCGGTTTTTGTGAGAACCGCTCCAATCCGTTAAATGGGGCACCCGGTTAACGGTCCCATTAATCTTCTCGAACCATTTTCCGGATTTTAGTTTCTAAACTCTTGGTTCATGCCATCATGTCCTACGAATTATTCGTCAGCCTGCGTCAGCTGAAGGCAAAAAAATCCCAGAAGTTTATTTCCCTGAACACCTGGATCTCCGTTTTTGGTGTGGCTCTCGGTGTGATGGCCCTCATCGTGGTGATCGCTGTTATGTCCGGATTCGGTAAGGATTTAAGGGATAAAATCCTAGGGACCAACTCACACATCGTGGTGACTAACATTGACCGCAGCGGCATTGAAGACTACCGGAAGGTCCTTGAACAGGTTCGAAAGGTGGAAGGGGTTACCGGCGCCGCACCTTTTATCATGAGCCAGGTCATGCTGACTCTGGGCGGAAGTGTTTCTGGAGTTGTGGTGCGGGGGATCGATCCTGATCAGGAAGAGGCGGTCTCGGACCTACATAAATATCTCATCACAGGAACCCTGAAATCGCTGATTGAGCATGAAGCCGGCGGCAAGAAAGAATCGGGAAACGGAGCCGCCCGCACCGGATGGCGAAAAGGGATTATCCTGGGTATCGAGCTGGCCCGGCGGCTGGGGGTGCAAAAGGGGGAAGTGGTCTCCATGGTATCCCCCGTATCCCGGGTGACCCCTGTGGGGCTGATCCCAAAAATGAAAATCCTGAAAGTGGTCGGACTTTTCGAATCAGGGATGTTTGAGTACGACGCCAACCTGGCTTTCATATCTTTGAGGACCGCGCAGAAATTCTTCTCCCTGAAAAGCGCGGTGACGGGAATTGAAGTGCGGGTCAATGACATCGAGAAGGCGGGGTTGATCGCTGAAAAAATTCAAGAATCGCTCGGGTTTCCGCATTACGTCAGGGACTGGATGCACATGAACAAAAACCTGTTTTCGGCATTGAAACTGGAAAAAATCGTGATGTTCATCATTCTCATCCTGATCATTTTCGTTGCGGCGTTCAATATCGTCAGCACGTTGTTCATGCTGGTCATGGAGAAGTCGAAGGAGATAGCTATATTGAAATCGATGGGAGCCAGCCGAACCAGCCTCATGAAAATATTCAGTTACCAGGGACTGATCATCGGAATGGTCGGAACGGTGGTGGGTTGTGCCGGCGGCTTCGTCATTGTTCCGAACCTCAATGAGATCGTCGGATTCATTGAAAATATTTTTGGGTTCACGGCGTTTCCCAGTGATGTCTACTACCTGGACAAGCTGCCTTCGGAAATTCAGTATATGGATTCTTTTCTGATTATTATTTTTTCCGTCATCATATGTTTTGCCGCCTCTTTGTATCCTGCCTGGCGTGCATCCCGGTTGGACCCGGTGGATGGATTGCGCTATGAATGATTTCAATTCCGGCTCGACGGTGGAGCCGATCATCGAAGCTTCCGATATCCATAAAAGTTACCGGGCCTCCAGGAATGTCGTGCAGGTATTGACTGGAACCAGTTTTGAGGTGCGGGCCGGGGAATTGCTGGGGATCGTCGGAGCCTCTGGAGTGGGCAAAAGCACCCTCCTTCACATTATGGGCGGACTGGACCATCCCGACTCGGGGAGGATACGTTTCAAGGGTGAAGAAATTTACAGCCACGGCAACAGTTATCTGGATAAATTCCGAAATACCCGGGTGGGGTTCGTGTTCCAGTTTTTTAATTTGCTTTCGGATTTTACGGCCCTCGAAAATACCATGTTTCCGGCATTGATCCGGGGTGTGGATAAAAAGGAAGCCAGAGAAAAGGCGGAAACGCTGCTTTGCCAGATGGGTCTCAAGGATCGATTGACCCACAAACCCGCCGAGTTGTCCGGGGGCGAAGGTCAAAGAGTCGCGCTGGCCCGGGCCCTGGTCAACCAGCCCGATCTGCTTCTGGCGGATGAACCGACCGGGAACCTGGATATGCACGCCAGTGATTCTTTGATGGAATTGATCCGGAATTTGAATAAAGAATTCAACCAGACGTTTGTGATCGTGACCCATAACCAAAGAATCTCCGGGGAAATGGACCGTGTCTTGCGACTGGCCGACGGGAAAGTCAGTCTTGTGGATAACAAGGTGATCATTTAATTTCAGGTGGATGAATCTTAGAACCTGAAGCGGGGCCAGGTCCTGGAAGGAATGCTTAAAAATAAGGAAGGATACATCATGAAGTTAGACGAAATTGCGAAATTAATCGGCGGAACGGTAAAGGGCGACGGAAACCTGGATATCGCGGACATACGTTCTATAGAAGATGCAGAAAATGGGCATATTACTTTTATGGCGAACAGGAAATACCTGGATCAGCTTCAGAAGGGAAGGGCCTCCGCCGTGATCGTGGAAAAAGAAATGGATACCGATAAATCACAAATCATCGTGGTGAACCCGGCCCTGGCTTTTGCCAGAGTGATCGCGCATTTTTATCCCGAAACCCGTCCCGAACCGCAGGTGGCCCCGACCGCTGTACTGGGGAAAAACGTAAAACTGGGAAAGGATGTGACCGTATCGCCCTTGGTGGTGGTGGGCGATAATGTGACGATCGGGGACGAAA
>JAYZAN010000001.1:0-23993 GCA_036339675.1 Nitrospinota bacterium | reverse complement strand
TCCCCAAAAAGGAGAATCTTGCGTAAAGGTTCCTGGAGATCATGCGAGGCAGAATAAGTAAAATCCTCCAATTCCGAATTTATTTGTTCCATATAAAGAAGCCATGGAATCCGGTGCGGTGGCTTTCATCCTCAAACCTTCCACACCAAAGATCTTGCAGGAGAAGCTGAATAAAATCATTTAACTTATCACACGCCAATGCAACGACCCCGGACATGGGGTAATGTTGATCCGAATCAACCTGGTAAATAGGATCGACGCACGTTGATCACCCGCCACCTTATTATTTTTTCAATTTTTTTTTCAGCGCACTCACATCATCCGGATTTTTCATTTTATGAATCATTCGGTGGCAGTTCGAGCACAGCACGGCAAAATCCATTTTGGGATCGAGCTTTTCAACCTGTCCCCTGAACAACGAGATCGGGACCAGGTGATGGGCCTCGATAAACTCCCTGCCGATCCTCCCATACACATTTTCGAAATTGAATCCGCAGGCCTGACATTGATATCCGTGTACTTTCTTGGCGGCCCTGGATAACTTGCTGTTGTGTTCCACCCGCCAGTGCTGCCGGAATTTTTTGAGATCCTCACCGGTCTTACCCAGGCTTTCCTCATAGGCTCCGATCTTCAGAAGATCGACGGCTGTCTCGTTGGCACTCAGGAACTGGTAGATCTCCATCATTTCCCTGAAATCTTCAACCAACTCCTCATCGGAGGGCAATTCTCCTTTCGCATAAAACTTCGAGCAGATATTTCCCGACTCGTAGAATGACGCCAGCTCCAGGGAAGTCTCTGTGGCCAGATCGATATCTTCTACCGAGAATCTCAGCGGAACCCCGCCCATCTGCGCCCTGAAATCCGACGCCTTTATTTTCAGCACATCCTTGGGGTTCTCCTGGTACTTCTGCTTGATATCGATGACACCCTGATTCATGGACAGGTAGACTCCCTTCATATCCTCACGGAACAGGTACATCGGGTAATACCCGGTCTGCGCCGTTTCGGTAATGAGGATATCGAACACCGCGATCCACGGTACCCGGGCCCAGTTGCCCTGCCCGGCCGACCCATGAATCTGATAGGCTTGGGGATTATCTATATTTTTTTCAAGGGTTTTAGGGATAGACTCCCGGATAAACCTGGCCAAAATGTGACCTTTGAACGGGGCATGTCTGGCCTTATGGTATTTGATGAGAACTTTGGAAAGCGCTTGCCTGATGCTGGGAGACATGTAATTTCTCCGCCTGGCTTTAAGGTCTTTTCCGGAAAACAAGCGGATTATACCAGTATTTGCCATTTTGGGAAATTTTTAGAAAACGGAATGGTGGTATAACTTACTTCCAGCAGACCCGTGTTTACAAAATTTACAAAACATGGGAGTAAAAATAATTCCGTTAGTGGCTCACTCGCCGTGGGGGCAGCCCGCCACGTGGGCGGGAAAATTGCTAACACTTCGGCCAACGATGACCGTGGAGCGCAAAACTGAGTTTCACCCTGTGGGGTCCAGCGTCACGCTGGCCGAGGGCAATTCTTACAAAAACCATGATGCATGATCCTGTAAATAAATGGCGAATCACATTCTGCCTGTTCCTGGTAATAGCCACATCGGTGGTCTATGAGCAGGTACAGGGCCACGAGTTCCTGAATTACGATGACAACCGGTATGTGACCGAGAACAGGAATGTGACAAACGGATTTTCCGGGGTCGGTGCCGGTAAAAACATACTTTGGGCTTTCACCACGTCTCATGCCTCCAACTGGCACCCTGTGACCTGGTTATCGCACATGCTTGATGTTCAGCTTTTTGGACTGAATCCCAAGGGCCATCACCTGACCAGCCTGTTTTTTCACCTCGCCAACGCTCTGCTTCTATTCCTGATTCTCGCGAAAATGACGGGAGCGCACTGGCAGAGCGGATTTGTCGCGGCGATGTTCGCGCTCCATCCCCTCAATGTGGAACCCGTGGCATGGATCGCGGAGCGCAAAAGCGTATTGAGCACGTTTTTCTGGATGCTGACTCTATGGGCCTACATCCGCTACACTGAGAACCCCGACGTCAAGAGATATTTCCTGGTGGTTTTATTCCTGGCGCTGGGACTCATGTCAAAACCCATGCTGGTCACAGTGCCGTTCATGCTTCTGCTGCTCGATTACTGGCCCCTAGGCAGATTGAAGCTTGAGATGGAGAATGTCCTGCCACTGATCTGGGAAAAAATTCCCCTGTTCGTACTTGTAGTAATTTCCTGCGTCATTACTTTTACAGTGCAAAAAAGCGGCGGCGCCATACATTCCGTGGAATTGAATTCCCTCGCGGCACGACTGAACAACGCCCTTGTTTCATACATGGCGTATCTACAACATGTGGTATGGCCCCTGGAACTGGCGGTTTTCTACCCTCACCCTGGACATGCACTGTCGGCCTGGAAGGGTGCGGCAAGCGGAATGGTGCTGGTGTGCATCACCTTTTTTGCAGTACGAATGATTCGACGGGCCCCCTATGTTCCGGTCGGGTGGTTCTGGTACCTGGGGACCCTGGTGCCTGCTATCGGGATTGTTCAGGTGGGGGACCAGGCGATGGCCGACCGGTACGCGTACATTCCCCTTATCGGCATCTTCATGGTGATCGCCTGGGGGTTGTCCGAGCTAATCGCCCACTGGCAGCATAGGAAAAAGATGTTGGCTGTTTCGGCGGGAATTCTAATTTCGGTGTTGATGGCATTGACCTGGCTACAGGTGACCCACTGGGAAAACAGCGTAAAACTTTTCCGGCATGCCGTTGAAGTGACCAAAACCGAATATCCCACTTCTGCCGTTTCCTATAACAACCTGGGACACGCCCTGAACAGTCGAGGCGCGTTCGACGAGGCTGTCGTTCATTACAGGAAAGCAATCGGGCTCAACCCCGGATATGCCGATGCGCACAACAACCTTGGAAGCGCGCTCAGTGAACTGATGCAGCTGGATGAGGCTATGGCTCATTACCGGGAGGTCATCAGACTGGACCCGGGACATGCCGAGGCCCATAACAATCTTGGAAACGCTCTTAGCCAAAAGATGCAGTTGGACGAGGCTGTAAAGCAATACCAGGAAGCCATCAGGCTCAACCCCGGCTATACCGAAACATATTTCAATCTTGGGGTCACCCTGAGCAAGCAGCTGCAGTTTGAGGAAGCTATGGCTCAATATAGGCAAGCCATAAAACTCAAATCCGATTTTCCTCATGCACACAATAATCTTGGTGGCCTTCTGCTCCAGCAGGGAAGTATTGATACATCTATCGCTCATTTTAAGGAAGCCATCAGGCTCGAACCCAACTATGCCGAAGCACACAACAATCTTGGAAGCGCCCTGGGGCAGAAAGGCAACTTTGAGGAAGCCATTTCTCATTTCGAAGCGGCCCTGATCATCGACCCAAACTATGCGCACGCACGTAACAATCTTGATGTGGCACTATCGATCACAGAAAAGGTGAATCAGAAATGATTAAGAAATGAGCTGAAAACCAGGAGAGGCCAACTCGGATGATGGCAGTCATATCAATTTCTAACATCAACAGAAACTGCTTTACTTCAATACAGGGGATAAATATTTTTTTGTACCCTGGCTTTTCTCAGGATAAATTTTTCCTGGCGAAAAAATTTCCCAATATCATGACCAGAATGATAATACTAGCGGTCACAGAGAATGTTGCTATCGTCGTCATCATAATAAATACCTCGCAAAAGTTTTATCGGGCATTTACCCGAGCCTGGTTCCCCACTACCTGACATGTCCTCGGCCCTGATCATCATAAATGTTTCGCTAAAGTTTTGTGGATCAACAATCCCATGATCACATTCCCCTGCTTAGAGAAGCGGGAAGTACTGCTCGAATTTGCCTGTGGACTTGTGGAAAACCGCTTCGCGGTTTACCCACAGGGCCCATAGCCCTACAGCTACAACTAAGCGGTTTCTCTTGATGTTGAGTTCTTTTTATCCAACTGTTGTACTTACAAGTTGAATTCAAGAGTTTTAATTGGTAAGAAAACAGGAGAAATTTCGACTTCTTTTTAAGATGAAAAATACCTTACGAAAATCGATTTTGCTAGCATTGGCAGTACCGGGCCTCATTCTCAGCCTGAACGGGGCGATGTCTTGGGCAAATCAGGACCGGCCAGAGGCAACTTCTCTGCCCAAACATTTCAAAGCGCCGGAGTTTCGAGGACTGACTAACTGGATCAATTCCAGGGGCTACCGGTCGATGCACGACTTAAAAGGAAAGGTTGTGCTCATCGACTTCTGGACTTTCGACTGCATCAACTGTATCCACACCCTGCCCCATGTGCAAAAATGGCACGAGACGTATACCGACCAGGGCCTTGTTGTGCTGGGGATCCACGCACCGGAATTCAAATACGAACGCAAACCTGTCAACGTGATCAAGGCCGTCAAAAAATACGGCCTCACCTATCCTGTTGCGCTGGACAACGGATTCCATCTTTGGAGAGCCTATAAGAATCGTTATTGGCCCGCCTTCTATCTGGTGGACTCCCAGGGAATGGTCCGCTTCATGCATTTTGGAGAGGGAAATTATAAAGCCATTGAAGCCGCCATTGTCCACCTGCTCAAATAAAATTTTTCATATGGACCAGTCAGGCTACCACGACGGGGTTTCTTCTTGGGTATGGGCCACCTGTTCGGAAGATTTGGGTTCCCAATGAAGGATTATGTAGACCAAAGCCAGCCACAACAGAAACGCGCTCAAAAAATAAGGTGAGTGGTTCTCGTAGGTGATCGAAGCCATGCGGTTGGGCATCAACGCCGGTATAAGGGTGTTGACCAGAAACCCAAGACTCAGCAAAGTCTGCATGATAAAGCGATGAGGTTGCGTGGGAATCTTGATCACCAACCCGATCAACCCGATGTATACGAATAGAAGTGTACAAAAATACTGCCTCTGAGAATGAGGAGACAGTATCAGGATGCTTGTTATCACCAGGGAGTATTCCAGGAACCTGAATTCGCGGCTGTCCTGTTTGCGTAAAAATACAAGCGCTAAAACGATGACCATGAGCGCCAACAAACCGATCCAGATTTTCATCATGGTTGCCAATGACCAGGCGGCGATGTGGATATTCTTGTAATCGTTGGGATCGACTTTGTCCGTCGTCAGATATTTTGTCAACACACCATGGAGGGAATGGTTTCTCGCCTCGGACGCTTTGTTCATGATTGATACGCTCCAGCTCTTCAGCAGATCCATGTTACTTTCTATCCCGTTAAAAATTGCCGGGAACGATATCAGCATGATCAGGACCCCGATGACAGCCAGACATTCCTTGAATTTTTTTTTAAATAACAGATAGGGTAAAAACAAAAGCGGCGTAACTTTTGTGGCGATCGCCAACCCCATCCATAAAGCAGGCCGCCAGGTTTTCCCTGTTTCGAATTCGTAAAAAGCCCACAGGGTTAAAAACAGCGCTACGAAATGGATGTTGCCGGTGTGAAACACCTGGAGGAGGTAGCCGCCGGTGACAAAAAAAGCCAGGAGGCCAATCTTTTGATATTCAGAAAGCGGAACCTTCAGCCATTTAAGCACCAGCGTTATGCTGTATAACAAGGCGGCCATTTGAATCAAAAAAAACAGGACCGCTGCCGTTTTCAGTTCAAAGAAGGTGAGGGGAAGCATCAAAAAAACAATGATCGGAGCGTAGCGGTAGTGGACCCCGGTTTCAGGTTCCTGGTAATCGTATATATATTGGGGGAAAAGTCCTTCCTCCTGTATCCAGAAATGCTGACAGATAAAATAATAGATCTGGAAGTCCCTGTGGTGAGAGTAAACGTGGTTCGCCCCGTAGGCCACAAAAGCAAAGAGGAGCAAAAGACCTGAAAATTTCTTGAACCGGGTTATCGGTGACAAGGGATTGTATGGGGGAAAATTTTCTTCCGGCCGTTATTGAATCAGGGCCAACGAAGCTTTAAGAAGAGAATGTCGATACTTATAAAATCGGCATATTAGCATGAATCCGGTAAATTATAATTCTAATTTTTATTCCTGAAGAGTCCATAGATTTGGTTATTTTTGGGATTTTCAGTCCGCTGTTTCTAAAAATCCGCTCCCCTGATTCCCCAACGAAAATTTTGACTCGATTTTTCTCACAAAAAGTTGCCATAAGGTTTTGAAATTCTTTATAATACCAATAATCCAACCGATAAGCTGGTAAGCGTTAAACTTCAAAGAGCGGGTATTATGCGTCGTGGCATTAAAAAATTTCAGGGCTGGCTCCTGGCACTGACCTGTATGCTGGGGATCCAATTTTTCCTGCTCCCGCTTTATCATTTTCATCCGGACAATATCCATGGCCACCAGGGTCAGCTGTCGCCCCACAGGCATATCGGACATTTTCATTCCCACGAACTGGAAACCCTGGCCCATTTTTCTCTTGCCCGCGATCATGATGCGGGTACCGGAACCCATCATTCGCACCATCCCGGGGATCAGGAAGAAGAACAAATTAAATCAGGGTTCAATAAAAATACTTTAAAACCTCAACAAGCGTTCAGGGTTTTAAAAAACTTTACGGATTATTCCTTAATCACCTTCATCCGGGAAATTGAAACCTTTTTTATCTCTCAACCTCGGCTTAAATTAATTGCGACGGGTTTCAAGTACCGGCTCAGGGAACGTTCCCCTCCCCTCTTTTCCGTCTAATTCCAAACCTCTAACCGATAAACGATTTCAGATTCCGATTCGACGTCTGCCAGTGTGAACTGAAGCTATCGTCCAGTTTGTAGCTCCGCGCCCGCGATTCGGTTTCCTTAGTAAAGGCTTGATCCCATGAGACGATTTTTAATTTTTTGGGGCGTTTGTCTTCTGATGGCAATGTGCGAATCATTACTCGCCTCTGCCGATCAGGATGGAACGATCCAAATAGAAAACAAAATTCCCAAAACCATTACGCTGCGAGAAAGTGCGGCCAGGGCCCTGCTTCAGAGTCCTGTTCTGTCCGCCTTCAAAATTGAAAAGCGGGTTAGAGAGGCCCGTACACTGCAGTTAGGGCTTCTTCCCAACCCGGAACTAGAGATCATTGTGGAAGATGCCGCAGGGTCCGGGAACTTCAGCGGATTCGATCGATCGGAGACCACCGTTCAACTGGGCCAACGAATAGAACTGGGGGGAAAAAGAGAAGCGCGGACCCATGCCGGCCGGGTCTCGGAAAAACTGGCCGACTGGGATTACGAGGCCAAACGCCTGGACATATTATCCGATGTGAATAAATCATTTATAGAAGTCTTAAAAGCCCAGCATAAGGTCGCATTGACCCATAAGCTGATCGATTTGGGAAAACAGTTCCTGAATGCGGTCGCAGAACGAGTGAAATCTGGAAAAGTGGCGGCTATAGAGAAAACCAAAGCTGAAGTTGCTCTCTCAACTTTTAAAATTGAACTGGAAAAATCCAAGCTCGAACTTGAAAATTCCAGGAGGAAGCTGTCTGCCACATGGGGAAGTTCCAAACCGGAATTTAAATCGGCTGAGGGAGATTTTTTTAAAATTTCTCCAATCCCCCTTTCGGAAATTCTTCTCGGAAAATTATCCAAAACTCCCTACACGGAGCGCTGGAAAACAGAACTGGAGCAGCGCCAGGCAAATGTAGACCTGGAACTCTCCAACCGCGTTCCTGACCTTAAACTCATGGGGGGGTTCAAAAGGCAGGAACAAACCAGCGACAATGCGATCACTTTCGGGATCTCCATTCCTCTGCAATTGTTCAATAGAAACCAAGGAGCCATTGCCTGGTCCCGGAGTCAACTCTCCCGGATCCAGGAAGAACGGCGGGCGTTTGAAGTGGAAATAACCCAAACTTTTAATGAAGCCTACCAGGCGTTGGTGTTTGCCCATTCCCAGGCCACGGCGATCAAGTCGGAACTCTTGCCCGGCGCCCGGAAAGCCTTCGAGGCCGTAAATGAAGGTTATCGATTTGGAAAATTCGGGTTCCTGGACGTTTTAGACAGCCAGAAAACCCTGTTTCGAACCAGGTATCTGTATCTGGAGGCATTGGCCGCCTATCACAAGGCGGCGGCCGAGGTGAATCGCCTGACCGGCGAACCGGTATTTGAACAAAACGACACCCGGGAAAATTCGATGACAGAGATTGCCAAATGAAATTTAAAATCCTTTTCTTGACAATCCTCATTCTTGCCCTGGGGCTGTTTTTTGGAATTCTTATATGGAGAATGGAACCTCCCACTGTTTCGGAAGAACACATGGCCGGTGACCTGGACCCGGTAAAAGAACAGGCTGTTCCGCGCGGCCCGCATAGGGGCTGGCTGTTTTCCGAAAACGATTTTCAATTGGAAGTAAAAATTTTTGAAACAGGCGTTCCACCGCAGTTCAGGGTTTATCTGACAGAAAATTCAGGGACACCGGTGAACCTCAATGACGTCGATGTGACTATTGAACTGCACAGGCTGGATCGCGTGGATATTGTCCGCTTCAAACCGTCAGGCGAATATCTTCTGGGAGACAAAACCGTTGTTGAGCCACATTCCTTCGAGGTGAAGATCAAAGTTCTCTGGAAAGAGCAAACCTACGAATGGGAGTTTTCTCAAATTGAGGCCCGAGCGGAGTTGCCTGAAGAAGCGATTAAAAATACGGGAATCACCATAAAAACTGCAGGCCCGGCTAAACTGAAAAATCTACTCAAATTATCTGGGGGAATCGGTCTTAACGAAGAAAAGGTCGTTCACATCGTTCCACGGCTTGATGGTGTGGTGAAAAGGGTGTTCAAGGATTTAGGTGACCAGGTATCGATAGGAGAAGTCATCGCTATTCTCGAAAGCCGGGAATTGGCCGATGCAAAAATCAATTATCTTTCAGCTACCAAGCAAACAAATCTGGTCAGGGCCGATTTAGACCGGGAAACAAAGGTGTTTAAAAATACCAAACGCATGCTGGATTTACTCGGGCAGGAACTGGAGCTTGAAGAGGTTTACCGGCAACTTGAAGATTTACTGATCGGGCAAAGCCGGGAGTCGCTCATTCCGGCTTACGCGAAACTGAATCTGGCAAAATCCGTTTACATGCGGGAAGAGAATTTATTTGAAAAAGGCATCTCTTCTGAATCGGAATATCTGCTCGCCCTCGAGGAATATAAAAGCGCCGAAGCCAGGTATGTCGCTTTACGGGAAAAAATAGCTTACGACGGAGATTGGGTGATTCGGGAAAAAACAAAAGTCCTGGAAGTCGAACAACTCAACCTGACAACCGCAACCCAGAAATTATTTGCCCTCGGCCTCACCCCTGAAGAAGTGGATGAGTTGCCTGAACAGGTGGAACACGTGTTCACTCAATACGAACTAAGGTCCTCTAGCAAGGGAACCATCATCAAAAAGCACTTAGCGACGGGAGAAGCGGTGAAAAAAGATGACAATATTTTTCTCCTCGCCGATCTTTCGGATGTCTGGGTGAATATCGCCATTCCTGCCAAGGACCTTAAACACGTGAAGCTGGGACAAAAAGTCATTGTCAGCGATGAAAACCTAGCCATCGAAGCGATTGGAAAATTGACCTACCTCGGTTCCATCATTGAAGAGAAAACCAGAACCGTTACGGGACGTGTGGTGATTTCGAATCAAGAATTTAAGTGGCGGCCTGGAACCTTTGTCACGTTGGAATTGGTTCTTGAGGAGCGCACCGTTTCTCTAGCCGTGCCAACAAAAGCCATCCAAACGATTAGAGATTGGTCTGTTGTATTTGTCAAATACGGAAATTTCTTTGAAGCACGGCCTCTGGAACTGGGGGCAAACGATGGTCATTGGGTGGAGGTTTTGCGCGGCCTGACCAAGGGAGAACTCTACGTGGCCCAAAACAGTTTCGTGGTAAAAGCAGAAATCGAAAAATCCTCCGCTGTTCACGAACATTAACTAAAAGACTTTTTCATGCTTGAAAGAATTTTAAGGTTCTCCATTAAGCAAAGGGTGTTTGTGATATTAGCAGCCCTGGCAATGGCCGTGCTAGGGGCATATAATTTCCAAATCCTGCCCATTGATGCGGTGCCTGATATTACCAATGTTCAGGTTCAGATAAACGCCGAAGCCCCCGGATTCACCCCCCTGGAGGTTGAACAACGCATCACTTTCCCGGTCGAAACCGCCATTGCAGGAACCCCAAAGTTATCTTATACGCGTTCCATTTCCCGGTACGGATTGTCTCAAGTCACTGTGGTTTTTGAAGACGGCACGGATATTTATTTTGCCCGCCAATTGGTCAACACCCGCCTTCAAGAAGTAAAAAGTAAACTGCCCGCGGGAGTGGAACCCATCATGGGCCCCATTGCCACCGGTTTGAGTGAAATATTCATGTGGTCCGTAGAACAGGTGGATGGCTTCACCAAACCAGACGAAAGTTCTTATTCACCAACAGAATTACGAACCATCCAGGATTGGATCATTCGTCCCCAGCTTCGAAATATCCCCGGCGTTGCGGATGTCAATAGTATCGGCGGTTACGTAAAACAATATCATGTCGCCCCGGATCCTGAGAAGCTGATCGCATATGGCTTAACCTTCCGGGATGTTATGGAAGCGTTGAGGAAAAATAATGCCAATGTAGGGGCGGGGTACATAGAACATAGCGGAGAACAATACCTTATAAGAACACCCGGCCAAGTGGCCGGGCTGGAAGATATCGGGCAAATCGTGGTCGATTCTCACAAGGGGATCCCGGTTTTTATCCGGGACATCGGCAAGGTCACCTTAGGAAAAGAACTGCGCAACGGCGCCGCGACAAAAAACGGAAAAGAAACGGTATTGGGCACTGTTTTCATGCTGAAGGGAGAAAACAGCCGCACGGTCTCCTTGAGAGTCGCGGAAAAAATGAAAGAGGTTAACCGGACCCTGCCCGCGGGGGTGGTGGCCAAAACCGTTTATGACCGCACCGATTTGGTTAACGCTACGCTGAAAACGGTAAGAAACAATCTCCTGGAGGGAGCTCTGTTGGTGATCGCTGTTCTTTTCCTGCTCCTTGGAAATTTTCGCGCTGCTCTTATCACCGCTTTGGTTATTCCGCTTTCCCTATTATTCGCGGTAACCGGCATGGTGAGCAACCGTATAAGCGGCAATCTTCTAAGCCTGGGCGCCATCCATTTCGGAATCATCGTTGATGGGGCCGTTATTATCGTGGAAAACTGCAGCCGTAGATTGGCCGAGGAACAGAAAAGATTGGGACGTGTCCTTACCCGCGACGAACGGTTCAGAATGGTTGGGGATGCGACTAAAGAAGTTTTCCAGCCAAGTATATTCGGGGTCTTCATCATTATGATCGTTTATTTGCCGATCATGACCCTTTCCGGGATCGAAGGAAAGATGTTTCAGCCGATGGCGTTCACGGTTTTGGCGGCGTTAACCGGCGCGCTGATTCTGTCAATTACCTTTATTCCGGCCATGATCGCTCAATTTGCCTCAGGACATATTTCGGAAAAGGAAAATCCGTTCGTGAAATGGACCCGCAATATTTATGAGCCCTTATTGAATATTTCCCTGAATAATCGGCCAGCGGTCATTACTTTTGCTGGAGTTCTTGTTGTCCTGAGTCTTCTCTTGTCCACTCGCATGGGAAGCGAGTTTCTCCCGACTCTGGATGAAAGGGACCTCGCTATCCATGCCCTGCGTGTCACCGGAACCAGCCTTTCTCAGGCGGTGTCGATGCAGGACACGCTTGAGAAAAAAATCAAGGAAATGCCGGAAGTGGATTATGTTTTTGCTAAGATTGGCACTGCGGATATTGCCACCGACCCCATGCCGCCCAGTGTGGCGGACGTGTTTGCAATCATTAAACCCAGGTTCCAATGGCCTAATCCTGGCCGGCCTAAACCAGACTTTATCAGGGAACTGGAAGAAAAAATGGCGCAAGTCCCGGGCAACAAATACGAAATCATCCAACCGATTGAGATGCGCTTCAACGAATTGATTGCTGGTGTTCGCAGTGATATTGCGGTGAAGGTATTTGGCGATGATTTAGAAACCCTTGTTTCCAAAGCGAAAGAAGTTGAACGGGTTCTTGCAGACATTCCCGGCGCTTCCGACGTCGGGGTGGAACAGGTAACAGGACTTCCTGAACTAACCCTTGAACTGGATCGACGGTCTATGGCCCGGTTAGGTCTTAATGTCTCCGACATTCAGGAAGTGGTTGAAATAGCTATCGGCGGCAAAAGCGCCGGACAAGTTTTCGAAGGAGACCGTCGTTTTGAACTTATGGTGAGGTTGCCGGAAGATATACGAGCTAATATAGAACGCCTTAAAAGAATCCCCATTCCTATACCAACGAGCTTTTCCGATCAGCACGAAACCCTTGCCCAAGTAAAACTTCCCGGAACCGCTCAAAATCTGAATTACCTCCCACTCTCCGCTGTAGCGGGGTTTTCCGTTGTAAAAGGACCAAACCAGATCAGCAGGGAAAACAGCAAACGCCGGATTGTAGTTACGGCAAATGTCAGGGGTCGCGACCTCGGTTCATTTGTGAAAGAGGCCCAGAAGGTTATTGAAGAAAATATTTCACTTCCGCCCGGGTATTGGATTACCTGGGGCGGACAGTTTGAACATCTGATTTCCGCCGCTCAGCGGTTGTGGATTGCGATCCCCATAGCGCTGTTGTTGATATTCCTTTTATTGTTTGCCGCATTTGGCAGTGTAAAAGATGCGCTTCTTGTCTTTACCGGAGTTCCTTTTGCGTTAACAGGAGGTTTTTTCTCCTTATGGATCGGGGGAATTCCCCTATCGATTTCAGCAGCTATTGGATTCATCGCCCTATCGGGAGTGGCGGTTTTAAATGGTATCGTGATGATCTCTTTTATTGGGAAGTTGAGAGACAAGGGTTTGCCTCTGGAGGAGGCGATTCGCCAGGGTTCTTTGACCCGGTTGAGGCCTGTATTGATGACCGCGCTGGTGGCTTCTTTAGGATTTATTCCAATGGCAATCGCCACGGGAACCGGCGCGGAAGTACAGAGGCCCTTGGCTACCGTGGTCATCGGCGGTATTCTTTCCTCGACCGCTCTGACCCTGCTCGTTCTTCCTGCTTTATATAGAACTTTTCATTTCAGCATAAGCAAATCTCCCAAAATCTCGAATACGGAGAAAACCCTGGTCTGAAAATTCAGATATTCAAAAGTGTTTGGACTTTGTGCTCGAATGTTTTCGGCGACAGCGGTTTTACAATATAGTGCTGGATGCCCCCCGACTTCCAAAACTTTCTTCCTCGCGTTCTCCTCCAGGAAGTGGGGAGTCGTAGAAGTGTTATCTTGGGAAAACATCAACCTGCCGTAAATAGGCGGCGTATCTCTTCCATTCTCTCCCGGTTGACCCCCATATCGGAATGGCCTACCCGGGAGGCGGAGCGGAAATGGATCGTCCCAGACTCTTCAAAAAAAAATTCCACATCATCCACGAACCCGAATATTCTGGATGTGGACTCGACGTGGATGAAGTTGTCCCTGTTCGCCGCCACCCGGGTGTGCGGCATCGATTTTATAATTCCCAGCAGTTTCCTTTTAGCTTCCTGCGGGGAACCCTTGTAGGTCAACGGATCAATCTTGGAAAGACTGAGAGAACTCTTTGAAGAGACGCAGTTCGGTTTGTCCGGACACGGGGCGAACTTGCCGATCGACTCCGGCAAAGTCCCCGAACAACCCATCAGTAAGATTAAAAAAATAGAAAAAGTATGCAGGCCCTGCGCAATGAGCGTAACGCTGGACCGGGCCACGCCCAGAGGAAATTGGTTAAACTCCAGCTTGCTCTCAACATTCATCGTGTACCTTTGCGTTATTAGCCATTTACATCCACGTTCAGTGGCCGGACAACGCCCGGAGGCAATTGGAAAAACTCTATCTCGCGCTCAATGGTCATCGTTGGCTTTACGTTATTAGCCTACTGCCCCCATGGCGAGTGGACACGCCTAGTGGGGTTTCTCATACACTACATAACCGGAATTTTTCATCCCGAGATTCCTGTAGGCGCTTTGCCCCGTATGATTGTCCTGCATGACATACAACCGGAGCGCCTTCACCTCGGGATCATTCGCGGCGAGGGTTTCAATATACTTAAAAATACTCTGGAACACGCCCCGTTTTCTGTAATCCGGATGGACATAGACACTCTGCATCCACCACATCACCCCGTTGCGCCAGTCGCTCCACTCCGATGTGATCATGGTCTGCCCGACGATTTTCCCATCCAGCTCGGCGACGAAATAATGGCAATCTTTAAGGTCAAGTGCTTTTTCGATGCCCAACCGGAGAACACCCGTCTCTAAAGAAATATTTTCCGTTTCATCAGCCAGGGCTCGATTGTATTCGATCAACGTCGATATATCAGATTCATCCGCTTTGCGGACAAGAATATCTGGAGCCATACCATACTCCCGTTATTTAAAGCGGGGCACGGGGAGCGACCACCGGTTCATCACCCAGCCCCATGAACATCATCACGAACAAGGCCACCACCAGTGCCAGGACCAGAATCAGAACCACCTTTGACCCTTTACTCATACCTTACCTCTCAAATTCAAAACCACCGACAGATTTTTCTTGCCTCCTCCCACCATTAAAGGATAGAACATTAAATCTTCACGTTAAACAAAAATTTCCCACTAACCGTGTGGGTAGTTGGCTGATAACGCAAAGGTACACGATGAATGTTGAGAGCAAGCCAGAGTTTAACTGCTGAATCCAGCGTCCCGCTGGCTCACGAGTGGCGGAGAAACCGCAGAAAAATTACAAGGTACACAATCATCAGACAATCGGCTTTCCTCCGACATTTTTCGGCCCATTTCAAGATGATGTAACACGACATAAATCGCAAAAAAAGATAAACGAATTGCCCGATCCAATAATAGGAACACCGGAAGATGAGCAATTTAATGTTTTATGGCGGGGCGTTCTGGATTTCCTGCATCGTGTTTACCGTAGACATTCTGCTTCCGGCCGGGGTTTCGGTGGGTCTGGGCTATGCGGGGGTGGTGTTGCTGGGGCGGTTGTCGCCATCACACAAGTACTATATTGTGACGGCAATAACCGGGACCCTGCTGACCGCGTTGGGATTTCTGTTTTCTCCTCAGATTGGGGAGGTGTGGATCGCGGTGACGAACCGGGTCCTGTCCGTCATCATCATCTGGGCCATTACCTTCCTCTGCTGGAGGAGATAATCTGAATGCTGGAATGGGCCCAGCGGGCGGAATTACACCCGAAGGGTGACACACCGCCAAGGCAATGGATGCAATAGCATCCCGAGCCAGTTGAAGGATCTCCTCTCCCCTGGGGGAGAGGGATACTTTGCTCAATCTCCAGTTTATGGAACTTTGAACCTTTTTTTTATTCAGGGATTTTGATCAACTGTCGCAAATGATTTTCAAACTCCCTGCCGATCTCAATACCCTTTTCCTGTAAGAAGATGTACCATTCCTTAATTCGGGTTCCTGAAATAAAAATTTCATCGATTAAGAAACAAATATTTTAAAAATGGAGGGGCTATTCGTCCGAAACTTAAGGTGAGATTTTATCTTATATTTAAACAAAATATGGCTTGTGTCTCATAATCAGCCTTAATTTGAGACAAATTTATCAGGTTGTATTTCATTTAATTTATTGAGAAATTAAGGTGGGTTACCTGGATTTAGCAAAAGGATTTCTGACTTGAAAAAGAAACTGTTCTTAATTCTGGTATGGACTCTTGCTGCAGGACTTTTCTTTTTGTGCTTTCGTTCCATCGATCCGGCAAAAGCCTGGAGTGAAATCACTCAGGCCCGGCCGGCCTGGCTGGTTCTGGCGCTGATATTCAATGCGTCCATCTTTATATTCTGGACTGGACTCTGGAAGCTGTTTCTTCCTTCAAAGTATTCGGTGTCTTTTCTCCGTATGTTTCAGGCCAACGCTTTCATGTCCACCGCGTGCAACACGGTTCCATTTCCCGGGGGCCATGCCCTCGGTGTCACCCTTCTGGCGCGGAGAGAAAAGGTGGGGCATGCGGCGGCATTGTCCGTCTTCGCGCTGGATCAACTCATAGAAGGTTTTGCGAAAATCATTATTCTTTTATTGGCGGCGTATCTGGCCCCCCTGCCGGAACAGATGAAGCTTGCTATTCTCATTTTTATTTTCTTGGTACTGGTTCTGGCATTGGCCATGTTGTTTGTCGCCCACCGATGGCCAACAGACAAGGCCGAAGAGTATTCGCAGAGTTCCTTCTGGGGCGGAGTAAGGTCGTTTATTTCTCGATGGGCTCATCATATGGAGGAGGCGTTGAAAAATTTTAAAACGTTCGGGCTTGGGCTGATCCTGGCTCTGGGGATGAAACTGGTGGAGGTCCTGGCGATCTGGGCCGTTCAAAAAAGTCTGGGGTTCAACCTGCCTTTCTGGACGGCCCTGTTGGTGATGGGGGCACTGAATCTCACACTTCTTTTATCCGTCACACCGGGAAACCTCGGTATTTATGAAGGGACCGTATTTTTAATGTATAAATTTTTAGGGGTGGCTCCCGCAGTTGCTTTGAGCCTCGCCCTTTTGCAGCATATCTGTTTCCTGGTTCCTATGGTGGGAGCGGGATACAGCGTTCTCTTTTTTCTCAACCTCACATCTTTCAAGGCCCGGAAACTGACCGACCTGGTTCCTGAAGAAACCGGGTAATCCCAGGGGATCGTTTACAAGATTTTCAACACCCGTTACCGAATACGGTTGTAAGCGATTTTCACCACTTGCGCCTTTTTCCCGTCCGCGAAACTAGTCCACCAGTGGGTCATCCTGTCGTTGCCGTCAAACTCCAGGGTAGTCGCGTGAATGTGTTTTTCACGGGCGCCATCGATCTCGTTGTCCGCAGAGAGGCTCAGGGTCAATTTGTTTTTTTCCAGGCCCCAAAACAAGCCTGGACTGGTTGTGTCCCGCGCAGAAATGGGTAGTCAGATGGGTATCGGAAATGAAAAAAATTTACGGGAACGCATGAAAAATGTTCAAGAGTATAAAATAGTTGTGTTTAAAAGCCTGAAATAGTTTTAAAAACGGTTTTGCCGATCAGTTCACCAGGTACAGTGTGCATACCGCAGTAGTTTTCCTTGACCTCTCCGCAGGATGCGACGACGATGCAGTCCGTTCCTGTTCCCGTCGCGGGGCGTCCCGATTTCTTACTTTTTTCTCCTGATTCCAGAAGGGCTTGGGTTTTGGCCATACTCGCTATATGGTGACCTTCCACCCGACCGGTAAGATGGGGCAATGCGTTGGTAACCACCATCAGGTTGATGGTTCCGGAATGATTTTTTATCTCCCCGTTTTCCGCATCCGCTTCATCACCTACTGAGCGAGCGTTTTGTAATCCAAGCGTGGCGACCGCATGCACCCAGACCGGACCCTTGCTTAAAAAGGTTTGCCGGTAATTTCCAACATCTGCTCCGGTGAGCATTCCGACGGAATTTTTAGGAAGGTGGTATCGTTCGACTATTCCATTAAAAATAGGATCGAGTTTGCTATTTTTAAATGAATCGCACTGGTGATTGAAGATGCAGGACGATTTCATATCCCCGCCATTGAACGGAGCCCAGCTTAAAATCTGCCATTCATCCGGAAAGCGAACAATTAGAGTTTTTTCTTGAAGTTCTATATTCAGCGGCGATTTCATGTCGTGCACTTCTGCCAACCTGGTAGATGGTTACACGTTAAAAAATTTTGCAAGGAATAACAGAAGCACCAGGATGGGGGTTATGTAGCGGATGAGAAAGGACCAGGCCACAGCCCAGTGGAATTTGGTTTCGTGTTTTTCGATTTCGTCTTGGGCGGCCTGGGGACCCCAGACCCAGCCCACGAATATAGCGGTCAGCATTCCTCCGAGAGGAAGCAGGTAGTTAGAGGCAATGTTGTCGATGTGGTCGAAGAAAGTCATTCCGAACAGTTTGGCGTCCCCCAGAACTCCGAATGATAACCCTGAGGGGATACCCATGGCGAAAATGATCCCACCCATGACCAGGACGGCTTTTTGGCGCGGCCACCCTCTCTGATCGATGAAGTAAGCGACGACCACTTCGAGAAGTGAGATTCCAGAGGTGAGGGCGGCGATGGCGAGAAGGATGAAAAAAATCACCGACACCACCGTGCCGAAAGGAAGGTTGGAAAAAACCGTGGGCAAAACACTGAAGACCAGACTGGGCCCTTCCGTGGGTTCCAGTCCCATGGCAAACACAGTGGGGAAAATTACCATTCCAACCAGCAGGGCGATCAGGGTATCGAAAAGTACTACATAAACGGTCGACGAGGTGAGGTTTTCTTTTTGCGACAGGTAGCTTCCGTAGGTGATCATGGCCCCCATCCCCAGGCTGAGCGAAAAGAAGGCTTGCCCCAGGGCTATTAGAATGACCGACGGATTGATCTTGCTGAAATCAGGGTAAAGATAAAACTTCACTCCCTCCATGGCGCCGGGCAGGGTGAGGGAGCGGATCATTAACACCACCAGCATGATGACCAGTGTCGGCATCAGGATGTCGCAGGAACGTTCAATCCCTCCGTGAACTCCTTTGATGACGATGGCGATACACATTCCCATGAATACGGCATGATAGATTAAAATTTCTCCCGGATTGGCGATGAACGCACCGAAAAACTCCCCCGCTTCCTGCGGGGAAGCGAATTGGCTGATGCTTTGCGTGACCGATTTCACCACGTAGGCCAGGGTCCATCCCCCCACCACGCCATAGAAGGAAAGAATCAGGAATCCGCCAAGTACACCCATGAATCCGGTTACCACCCAGGGTGTTCCGGGCCGAAGGGTTTGGAAGGCGCCCACCGGGTTCAGGTTGGTTTTCCTGCCGATAGTAAACTCCGCGAGCATGATGGGGAGCCCGACCAGAAAAATGCAGACGAGATATATCAGGACGAAAGCGCCGCCGCCGTTCTGCCCGGTAATATAGGGAAACTTCCAGACGTTGCCGAGGCCGATGGCCGATCCCGAGGCGGCGAGGATGAATCCGAGCCGGGTGGCCCAGAATCCGCGATGATTGTTGTTGGGCGTATTCATCGAAAGAAAAGTATAGTCAGACCCCTGATAATTATCAACGAACAAAGAAACTTTAGAATTGGGAAAAACTTCAGCGGTTCAAGACCCTTTTCAGGAATGTGCGGGTGCGTTCGTTCTGCGGGTTGTCGAAGAACTGTTTTATCAGTCCGATTTCGACCATCCTTCCCCCATCCAGCATGAGGATCCGTTTTGAGATTCCCCTATATTTTTATTAAGATTTATCCAGCAGGGGTTCTCAATCGTGGATTTAAAAAATTTATTGGAATCTTTATCAGGAACAGACGCAGGCTGTCATAAAAAACGGTTTTTCCAGCCTTGCATTTCAAATTGAAGTGAATGGAATAAGACCCGGGAGGGAGGAGGCCAATATCAGAATTAAGCGACCAATAAAATGGTTCTCCGGAGGCGGTTTTCTCCCTCAATTTGATATTGATTCCTTCATTGATCCCCCCGGTGAGCAGTTTAACAATTCGCGTTTTTCCATCGGATTGATAACGCGCCGAGAAGGCGGGATGATATAAGATTGTGGCCTCTTCCTCCCGCATCCCGGACCATGCAAGGATCATAAAGACCGGCTCCTTTAGTTGAAGCAGGAGGCTTGGAACGGTTTGAATTATCATGTCTTTCCCAGGTTTGGCGCTGATTCTAAGAGAATGTTCTCCTGTCAGTTTGTGGCCGGGTTCTTGGGATGTCTTTCCTTCTCCTTGGACGATTTTCCAGGAAATGTTGGACTCAAAATCATCCTGCAAAACCGCAAATCCTTCCTGATGGGTTAAAGACGTCATTTTTTTTCCACCGCTCACATCCAGAAATTTCAGGTCACCCTCACTTAAAAGATCCTGCAAAATTTTAAGGGGGCCATTTGGCGTTTTTATTTCAAAATGTTTGATTCCCTGTTTTGAGGGGAGAACGAGATTGATTCCCGATAAAGAATTTTCCAATAAAATGTTTTCAAGATTTTCTTTTTGAACGGTGCGTGCATATAAATATATTCGCGGATCGTTGATCATTATCAAATCATGGTCGGAAGTATTGGCGCGGATGTTTTCCCGATACAAATTTCCATCAGGAACTTTCAAGGAAGGATAATGATGGAAAATAATCACCCAGAGCGCAACCGCAGAATATGCGAGAGGCAGAAAAATTCGCCCAAACATTTTGGTGGAGCCGGATAGGAAAAAGCAGTTCAGATAATTTGCAGTGAATCCGATTCCTGAACTTAAAAATATTATGAGAAGAGGGAGGTTGAACAAATGGTTCCTGGGAAAGCCGCCAAAACCGGTCAGGGAGGTGATTCCCCATGGCAAAAATAAAATGAAAACTGGGAGCCATCGGTAGTTTTTTTTTGTTACCAGTCCCCGGATACAACCGATCAGCAGAAAAGGCAGAAACCAGACGAGGGGACCTGGAAACATTTGTTCAATAATGCCGGGCAACAGGTTCCAGATACCCATTGATTCGGCATCGATACGGTCAAGGTGAATACTTTTTACGGTGTTGAGTATCTGGTCCTTTAAAGGAGCATAAGCTATAAAAGTCAATAGTGCGATGGAGGCCGTTATGCCAGCTATCCAAAGAGCCTTTTTGTTTCGTTCGCCGGGGTCGAAACCGAATTCTTCGGTCCAGGATGGAATAATAAGGACCGCCCCCAGCCAGCCAGCCAGCCCGATCAAAAAGAAGACATTGGTGGGCAACGTATAGATGGAAAGAAATCCGCAAATGACCAGAGCGCCCATTTCCCGGAGTCCGGGTTTTTTATGTAACAAGTTTATGGAAAGATAAATAATGGCGGCGGAGAAAAACATGATGAGGCTGTAACCCCTTGCGGTTTGCGAATAATGAATATGCACCGGATTCAGGGAAGCCAAAAGCAATGAGAGTGTCGCGGTCCAGCGTGAGCTTGTGATTTGCAAGCCGATCAAATAGACCATCCAAAGACCGGCAACACCAAATAGAAACGTCGGCATTCTGACAGCCAGGGCGTTGTCTTCGCCGAACCACCGGGTCATCAGATTGACCAACAGGGTGTGAAAGATATGGTTATTGGGATCCGAATAAGTGGTCGCAATATATTTTGGGTGCGTGTAGCCAAAATACAGAAGCATGGCGTTTTCGTCGTTGCCACCCAGCGCCCGGTCGAGTTGATACCCCCTGAGCCCCGCCGCCAGCAACAGGATTCCCGCTAAAAGGGCTATGAATTTTATCTGTGATCGCTTTGGAAAAGTGTCGGAAAGCATAAAACTTGCGGACCGGGTAAAGAAGGAAACTCGTGAAATCTTTTAAACTTCAAGGCAAGAGAGTAAAATAACTTAGAAATCGTATTCTAGGCCGTGTTCCCGCAGAGGGAATGCGGTTCACCGATACCAGGATGACGGACAATGCGGGATTCCATCGCGGAAACCATTAAAAAGATTCCCAAGCTACCGGGTATTTATATCATGAAGGACGCCCAGGGGGGAATCCTTTATATCGGCAAGGCCAAATCCCTCAACACCCGGGTGCGTTCCTATTTTCAGAGTTCGCGTCACATGCCTCCCCGGACACGGGTATTTCTCTCCAAGGTCAGGGACATCAAATTCCTGACCACCAAAAACGAGGCGGAAGCGCTCATCCTGGAAAGCAATTTTATCAAGAAGCACCAACCCCGGTACAACGTCCTTCTTAAAGACGACAAACACTATCCGTATTTAAGACTCACCACCCAGGAAGTGTTTCCCCGGCTGGAGGTGGTGCGACGGGTCAAGAAGGATGGGGCGATCTATTTCGGGCCCTACACCATGGTCAAGGAGGTCCGGGAAACCATCCGCCTCATTTATAAAGTTTTTCCATTGAGGCAAAGCCGCGATTCTCTGGACGGGACTCCCCAACGAAGGCCCTGCCTAAATTACCAGATGGGGAGGTGCCTTGCTCCCTGCGCGGGATACCCCACCCCCGAGAAATATTCCCGTGTCGTCAACGATGTCATTTTGTTTCTCAAAGGCCGGAATACGGAATTGATCGACAGCCTGAAACAGAAAATGGATCAGGCTTCGAAAGAAACCCGGTATGAGGAAGCGGCTGCGTTTCGTGACAAGATTTCAGCAGTCAAGTCCGTCCTGGATAAACAGAAGATCATCTCCACCTCTTTGGAGGATCAGGATGTGATCGGTTACTGTCAGGAACAAGGTTATGCCATCGTTCAGGTGCTGGTGGTACGTGGGGGAAAAATGGTGGGGGAAAAACTGTACAAGATGAAGAGCCTCAACGAACTGGAGCAGAACGAAACATTGTCCTCGTTTCTCAAGCAGTACTATTCCGAAGAACTTATTTTGCCATCGGAAATCCTGCTGCCGCATTCCGTGGAAGACGGGGAACTGATTTCTAACTGGCTTTCGGAGCAGAAAGGGCGCCGGGTGGGGCTTGAAGTACCCGTTAAAGGAAAAAAGCGGGACCTGATACGCATGGCGGAAGAAAACGCGAGGTTTGCCATGCGCACCGAGTTGGACAAGGGGGAAGTCGCCACCCGGGTACTGGAAGAATTGCAGGAAACCCTCAATCTGAAAAATTTCCCCGGACTCATAGAAGGCTTCGACATATCCAATATTTCAGGGGCCTATGCGGTCGGCTCCATGGTGGTCTTTTGCAGTGGACAGGCCAAAAAAGCCGGTTATAGAAAATATAAAATCGCCCAGGTGGAAGGCATTGACGACTATGGAATGCTGAGAGAAGTGTTGTCACGAAGGTATCGAAGGGTGATTCGGGAGCAGGGCGTGTTGCCCAGTCTCATACTGGTGGACGGAGGACGCGGCCATTTGAACGCGGCCTTTGCGGTATTGCAAGAACTGAGTCTGGCTGGTAAAGTTGATCTGGCCTGTATCGCCAAGGGGAAATGGCGCAATAACCTTGATACCGACGAGGTGTACTTGGTGAACTACAGTAGACCGATTCTGTTCAAGGAAAACTCCCCTTCAAGGTTTCTGCTTCAGAGGATTCGCGATGAGGCCCACCGGTTCGCGATTTCATTTCATAGAAAACTTCGTGATCAGGGCGCTTTGAAATCTCCCCTGGAGTTGATACCGGGTATTGGCAAAAAACGCCGATTGATGTTGCTCAAACAATTCGGCAGCCTGGAAAAAATCCGCAAAGCGTCATCCGAGGACTTGGCCAGGCTTCCTGGAATCACGGAAAAACTGGCACAAACCATCATCCGCCGGCTGGCTCAGGGTGCCGAAAAATGAGGGTAAACCCCTTTGAAATAGAACTTAATAATGTATTCATTAAATAATTGAATTTGACGATAAGAAGAAGACGCAAAGAACAAGTTGGGTTTTAAGAAATTAATTTAATATTGTTGACAGGATTATAAAGGAGTTGGAAACATGAAGTGCGGAAGGAAAAACATATTGATTAGGATTTCAGGGATTCTAGTATGGTTCTTTTTAGCCCCGATGCAATTAGTCTGGGCGGAGATTCCGGCGGAATTTATCGAGGAAGCCAAAACGCTCGCCAAGGCGGAGAAAGATTTTTTTCAACATCGTCTTGATAACGATTGGGAAGCGCTTTATTCCTTCCAGCATCCCATATATAAAGAGAGAATCTCCCTGGAAGAACTCATATATTTTGAAGGACGGCTATCCTACAATTACCGGAAGGCAGGGGAAGTTCACATGTCGGGGCTCATGACCCCTTCGTTATCCTTCATCAAAACCAAGCCGCCTAAGAGAGACGCGCTGGGATTTCCCATTCCACGCCGATATAAGTGGTATACGAATCCTTTTCTTACCGTTAAGGACTATATTCAGGACACCATTTCCATCAGCAGGGACCGGACCCATGCGGTGGTCAATGTGTTCCTGAAAGGGAGGGAGAAGTTGAATCCCGCCATCTTCCGCGATCAATTCGAGTTCGATTTTAAAAAGCTCCAGAAGGATTTCTGGGAAAAAGTGGATGGCAAATGGGTGATCACGGTTCTTGCGAACTCGGTAGACGTCA